>NZ_JAHPYX010000270.1:0-9664 GCF_019058535.1 Candidatus Borrarchaeum sp. | reverse complement strand
GACTACTACACTCCTCTTTGTAATCTTCGCACCTGAAAAAGAAGTAAGTAAAGCAGAAAGCGTCACAACGGATGATATAAAGGATTTTTTCAGCAAAGATAACTTAAAGGATATCTTTTCGAATCAACGATTTGTGATATGGGGACTAATTTTTGCCGCGTTCTATAATATAGATTCTGGTATGACAGACTTCTTTTTTGAGCCATGGATGGTCATGAAATTCGGAGCCACTGTTTATCAGGTTGGTGCATTTACTGCGGTGACCTCTATCTTTGCTATAGTCGGAGCAATAATTGGATGGCTACTAGGGGAAAAAATACAACAATTCGGTCAGAAAAAAGTGTTGTCAGTTGCCTTACTTTGTTTCGCAGCTGGATATGTTCTCACTGCACTCGTGACCACTTTGACAGAGCTATATTATGTCTGGGTGTTCATATTCTTAGCTGTTGGCTTTGGAAGAGTTGCTCAGATTGCAATATTCATGGATATAACGAAACCAAAAATTGCAGGTATTATGTTTGCACTCTATATGGCATTTTTGAATATTGGAACATTTGTTGGTCGCGGACTTGCTGGAGTTGTTGTTCCAAGCCTTGGCATGGAAGGTACATTTTTCCTTGTGGCAACATTTATGCTAGTACTTATTATCCCTGTTAACTTGATTGATACTGAAAAGGCAAGAGAGATCTATCTATAAACAATGATTTTTCACCCTTTCTTTTCATTTTTTTTGTTCTTATATATTAGAGTGTTTTCTAAGCGATTCTATACCCTTTGCTTGAGCAGTTCTTATTTAATCTAATTTCTTAAGAAATGTGCTCAGTTGTGTCTTAGTAGGGCTACCTCTTGTTTCAGGACGTGTAGCATTTAATGCACCAGCAGCATTTGCATGAATTAAAGCATCTTTTATTGAATGTTTTATACTCAGGAATGCAGCAATAACACCGAAAAACGCGTCTCCAGATCCTACTGTGGAAACCACTTTGAGTCCCATTTTTTCCAAGTCAATTCCTGGAATCTTCATTATTTCTTGATTGAAGGCACAAATACATCCATTCTTACCCTGTTTAAAGATTATTTTTAGATTCTTATTAAACTTAGAAATTGATTCGACCGCTTCTGAAAGATCTGTACAACCAGTAAGAGTTTCCGCTTCTACTTCATTAAGAAGTAAAAAATCCACAAAATTAAGACATTTTGAGAGTCCTGATAGCCCCTCACTTATCTTTGTACCAGGATCCCAAAGAATTTCTGCTTTGTATTCACTCCCAAGTTTGGCCAGCATTGTAGCAGTTTCTAAGGGAGGATCGGAAATTGCTATTATTTTCGCTTCTTTAATTAGCGCTATTCGTTCTGGTGATATTATATCTTGTGGTTCTATCTCATTATTTGCACCGAAGTAAGTATGTATAACGTTCTGTCCACCTTCATCGATGACAATATATGCTTGACCAGATTCTATGTTGTCTACGATTTTGATTCCATCTGTAACTACACCTTCTTGTTTCAGTAAATTTATCTGCTCTTTTCCGATCTCGTCATGACCAACTCCTCCAAATATTGCCACGGCATGTGGATCAGAAACTCGCGCTGCTGCTACTGCAACATTTGCTGCTTTTCCTCCAGGAACTCTCCCTATCTGTTTTATCGGGACTTCTTCTCCTATTTTAGGAAACCTCTTTACAAAAAGCTTAATGTCGCTATTAATCGCTCCACAAGTGATAACACTTACCATTTTGTTCATATCCTAGTTGAATCAATAGTCAGATAATTTGTGGTCTAAAGGATAAAAAGCACACTGATTAATCTACATCATAAAATCTATGGTGAAATAAATCAAATAGTAAAAGGACTTAGTTCTTCTAAGAGATGTATGAAATTGCGATTGAATCATTTCATTAATATTGTAAAAGAGCATAAGCACATTATTGTAATTCTTCTTCTATTTTCTACGGCTTTTATTACTAGAATTCTTAGATTAACTCATCCGCCACATATTATCTCTGATGAAATATATTATGTTGTAGCAGCAAGGTCTTTAATATCCACAGGTAACGACCCTAATCTTGTTCATCCGCCTCTTGGGAAATATCTCATAGGTCTTGGAATTCTTATGTTTGGTGACAATTCATTTGGCTGGAGGATTAATGGAGCGTTTCTTGGAAGTTTAATCTCGCCACTTGTTTATTTAATTGGTAAAAAAATTTGGCATGAAAAAGTTGGTATCTTAAGCGGAGTTTTCATCCTTATTGATCCGCTTACTTATGCTATGTCATGCATTGCCATGTTAGACATTTACCTAACCTTTTTCATTACTTTTGCATTTCTTGCCTTCACTTATCAGAGATATTTTATATCGGCAGTATTTTTTGGACTTGCATCTAGTGTGAAATTTGTTGCTGTATTCTCTATATGCGGGGTGGTATTATATCTCCTCTATATAAGGGAATGGAGACTTATTCGATTGTTTGTTAGTGTTCCGATAGCAGTCTTTTTTGTGATAGTTTTACCGATTATGTTCATTGAGGGCATAGGGAAGTGGTCTGCCTATACACTTTTCTATCTAGTATGGAGTTTCGGATTAAATGTTGAACATCCTTTTGCAAGTCGACCAGAGGGCTGGCTTTTTAACATAAAGCCCTTTGTATTCTATCGAAATACTTGTGATCTAATAGCTGTCGCCAACCCATATCTTTATCTTCTTGCTATTCCAACCAGTATATACTTAATCTACTTAGCTATCAAGAACAAAGAGAACAACGTAAATTTCACTGAAATACTGCCAGTCTTGTGGTTCATAACCCAATATGGTTTTTTCTTTCTCTTACCTAGAACTACTCAATTTATTTTTTATCTACTTCCGTCGGTCCCATCCATTCTATTGCTTACTGCACGAGGGATCGAGATAAGTGTGGAGAAGTTATTAAAAAAATCATAAGACCGTGAATTTGGACATTATATTAAATTTCAGGTTCTCTAAAATCTGGCAAAACAACTCATTTTTGATTGAAAAATCTATTATTTCACAATAACTTTTTATTAACAACTTCTAAATCATCATAAACGCAAGTTTACCACGCAACTATGATCAGGTGAATAGTCTACTCCCTTGACTTGCAACAGCAACATTTTCATTTAAACTAATATGAACCAAATTCGAAAAGTACGTAAAAAAAAGAATCTACTAAGTGTTTGGTCCTCTCCTAAGAATGATGGTGTTATAATGGCTAAACTGCTTTTTGATGATTATGACTTCCAAAATAAATGGGTTAGATACTTAACGCATCCAGTCCTTCTTTCATTGTTCAATTCATTGTTAATAATCATTCTAATCATCTTTGGGCTTGTATTTGCAGCAAGAGATGGGAATGTTTTTGTAGGATTACTCGGAGATGGATGGGGTGAAGTTGCAGTAATTGAAGAAATTAGAACTGGCAGAATTTATCCTTTCAGCGATCCTTATAACGCAGATATTACAGAACCCTTATTACATCAACCACCATTATTTTTTTGGACCTGTTTGCTTATTGGTGAAGCATTTAATCTCCCTTCTTTTTGGACGCAGCATATAATGAATATAATCGCACAGTTTTTGTTTCATTATGCATTTTACATGCTTTGCCTTACGATATTCAATAACAAAAAACAAGCCAGATTAGCACTATTTTTTTCCGTTTTTGCGTATTCATTATCCTGGATTCGTTTGTTAGGCATACTTATATTCAATTGGGGAACAGTACAAGTAGGAATAATGAGTATCCTTACAGGAAACACGAATTTAAACGTTGACCCATTTGTGAAAGAGAAGATAAACTTTGTGATGTTTGAATACTGGGATCTACGACATAATCTATTTACTCAAAGAAATTCAAAGCTCTCATACAGTTTTGGTTTCTTTAGTCTTTTGTTTTATAAGAAAATAGAGAGGTTAACCGACTGGAAATATCTTGGCATCTCGGGTGGCTTTTTAGGACTGGCAATAATAACACATCATCTTTCTACACTAGGTTTTAGTGCGATATTCCTCATTTTACTCTTTATCAGGCTTTTTAGAGATAAGAAAATTTCAAGTGAATTCTTAATTCTCTTAATTGGGCATCTAATTGGTTCATTCGTCACAATACCAGTACTTTTGAACCTATCTGGAGGAGGGTCTACGCTCTGGGTATTAGAAAGCCAAACAACAGGTGCTGGATGGGGATTGAGAACTCCTTCAGGAAGACCATCATGGCCATATCCATGGGAGATATTTGAGGCTTATGGCCTAGTATTTCTATTAGCAGTACTAGGGGTCTACTGGCTATATAAAAAAGGAACTTTAGATAAGTTTGGAATTCCTGCAGTTATGGGGTTCTGGGGGATGGTTATTGGCAATTTACAGTGGGTAGGAATAGAATATCAGGTATTATTTCGTCAGACAAATTTCTTGTTCTATGCATTCTTTTTCTATGCGCCTTTTGCTCTTGAATACATATTTCTTAAGTTTGATTTATTTTCTGCTAATAAATCCAAAATAAAACTCTTCGATAGATTAAGAAAACTAAAACCTACACGATTTCAAGCACGGATTTTATTTATTCTTATTCTTCTTATTGGTCTTTTCACTTCACAATTAGTTGGTTTCTTCATTTTTAATCTGCGAAAGACACCGATACATTTCATTGTTGATGGAGATGAATACGAAGGTATTATGTGGCTAGCAGAGAATACAGAAAATTCCCAAATTGTTTATGCCCCAGAAGATGTTTCAAGGAAAATACCCGCATTATCAGGAAACAAAGTTGCGTTAGGTTACGTTTCTTATTACTCTCTTACCAGAGAAGAGGAGCGCGCACTCAGGATAAATGAGAGTTTAATAGTGTTTGGTGAAGGGAGTTATCAAGAATCTGAGATGATAATTAAAAAATACAATTCGAGTTTCTTATTTGTCGTCTTAGATACACTTCCTGAGGATAAACTACAGTTTTTCGAAGGAAGCTTTGCAAAAGTATTTGAGAATAGCAGCATAATGATATTTGTTTTGTAATTTTTGCCCTATATTTGAAATGTTAAATAGTATTAGCTTTCATGATTTTTATACTAAAAATAAGGAGGCGGAAGAAATTAAAAAACCGCTTATATTTGCTGTGTTTATATTAGGTATTCTTTTGCTAACTCCTAGCGCTAAAGCAGAAACAAAGACTTTAGAACCAATTGCCGATTCATTTATTAATTCAGAAAAATCCACTAGTAACTTCGGAGGCCAAGATATTTTACGCGTGACATATCAAAATAGAACCTTTTTTGATGATATAGAACGTCGTGCCTACTTAAAATTCAATCTTTCTGAGGTGTCAAGTGGCTCAACTATTAATTCAGCAACATTGAGATTACATACAGTTGTTGTTACGGAGACAACTAAAATAGGTGCCTTTTACTGTCCTGATAATACGTGGGAAGAGTTAGAGATTACATGGGCAAATGCACCAGATACTTCAGGTGATGCTGTAGACACGGTCTCTGTCGCAGAACCGGGAGAATGGCATGAATGGGATGTGACAAGCATCGCCAAAAAGGATACAACAATTAGCATTGTGCTACAAATAGATGAAAGTGAACAGTCAAAGTCGCCATGGGTTTCATTCCGTACAAAAGAAACCAATAGGGAGCCTCAATTAGTTGTGGATTACACTAGTGATGGCGGTGGTGGCAGGTGTTTAGGTACCATAATGATTGCTTTGATCCCACTGATCGTTGCCTTTAGTTGGTTCGGAAAGCAAAAACTTGCTATAAGATCGATGCCCTAATCTTTTTTTCTTTTTTAGGACATTAAAAGAGTTCTCACATTCTAATCACTATGCTTATAGCCCAAGAAGTTGTTTCGCATTTAGCCCGAGTATCTTTGCCTTGTCCTCATCTTTTAAATGACGTGCTTTTTTAATTACATGGACAGTTATCTGCATATATTCGAGATAATCGCTTCCAAACAGAACTCGATCGAATCCACCAATAGCATCTTTTACTTTATCTGCTAAGATAGGATCTGTAACAACATCTGGTACCGCGGATACCTCAAGCCAAACATTTTCATGTTTTCTGGAGAGTTCAAGGGCATCTTTAAAGAAAATTCCAGGGTTATCGCGACTGTAATATCCAGAATGTGCTAAAACAATAGGAAGATCATTAAAATCCTTAGCAAGAGGTTCCAAATATTTCGGATTACAATATTTTGCTAATTCAGGGATTTCCCATGGACCAGGACCACAACCTGTGTGCACTAATAGAATCTTTCTACGTTTTTCAAAATCTTCACAGACCATTCTAAGATTCTCATTTTCAGAAGGATTGAAAAGAAAAGGCCAAATTTTTAATCCCTTTAATTGAAGTGTATTCAATTCTCTTAACTTTTCTGTAACATATTCTTCATTTTGCAGCACATTAATTGATCCAAAGCCAGTAAATTTATCAGGATGGGTATTAACTATTTCTGCCAATTCTTTAAGAGAGGTAGGGGAACTAGAGGCTCTTTCCTTAAGATAATATTCCAATTCACGCCATGCTTCCTCAAGTTGTGAAAACGACCGACTTGATACACCATTTGGCCAGTAATGGGAGGCCACATCACTCTTTAAAAAGGCGTCTTTTATCCAGTTCTTAATCTCCGGCCTCTTTATAGATCCTCCAAAATCTTTCCCTAATAAAACGCTATGGGAGACGCCTGAAATATCCATTTCTTCGAGAATCTCATTTATGATTAATTTTGAACTTCTTTTTGGATGTACATGAAAATCAATAACTAGATAACTCATAGTCTACGAAAGAATCTTTGGAGATTTTAATTTTTTCTTAGGGGAAAACAAAAAGATATTGTATTAATACTTCAAATTTCAAACCCAAAATATCGTAAAAAATTGTTAATATAAAATAAAACGATATTTGATGAAAATAGATGAACTGTAAATGTGAGAAATAGTGAGTAACGATTTATTCTTCATTTTTCACATACCGCAGATTAACAGATTCTTTAAGCATTTCTTGATCAAACAAATAAGAAATTAAAGAACTAGTTCCAAATTGATTTGTTGTTATAAGTGGCTTTTCACGTTTTGTCATTGGAATCACTCTTAGCTACTAAAGAGAATTTTATTGTACATCTTCGAATTCTATGATAAATGTTATGCTTAAGTTATTTTGCCCATGATCTGCCACTTGCATTTGTATATAATAATCCCTAATGGAGCGCCCGACAATTCTTTGCTTTTAAAATAGGCTTTTAAAGTAATCTATTGAGACATAATAACTGATTGTGTTGCGGAGAGTTTTACTATAATCTTTTTATCTATTCTTAATTAAACGGAGAGTTTTACCAGATTCTTTTTATCTATTCTTAATTCAAATAAGAATTAGGAATAAATTTTTAAAGGGTATTCAGATTGGCGCGCGCAAAAGAAATCCACCAAACAAATGTGAAAGTTAACAAGAAACGTACTTATATTTTTAAGGTAATTGTAGCTGGCGAAGGCGGTGTAGGAAAGACTACTTTAATAAACAGGCATGCCACTGGAAAGTTCAATGTCGACACAAAGATGACCATCGGTGTAGGTTTTCTTATATGTGAAGCAAACCACACGTTTGATGAAACGATTAAGCTTCAGGTCTGGGATTTCGGCGGGGAAAAAAGGTTTCGCTTTCTCCTCCCCACTTATTGCAATGGCGCTCATGGAGTCATCCTAGCTTTCGATTTAACAAGCATTTCAAGTCTACTCAATTTACATGAGTGGATAAAATTGATTAAAGATCATACTAAAAACCCCGTTATTTTGCTCATTGGAACTAAAAGTGATCTTGCAAAAGAAAATGGAGATAATATTATACCAGATGATCTAATTAATCAGTTTTTATTGTCTATAGGTCTTGATCAGTCATTTTTTTTCAAAACGAGTTCAAAAACAGGGGAAAATATTGCAACTGTATTTTCAAGTATATCTTCGCTAATCATGGAATCGCTGATCTGATAGAATTAACGGCTATCTTAATTTTATAGATGTTTCGCAAGAAGACCACCCAACTAGTTTGGGGGATGAATTGCTTGTTTTCACTTTCACAACGGTCTCCAATCTTTAAATAGGTCTTTGCACCTTAATAGTAGGTAGAATTGAGTTGAGGTCACACTCGCCAGTTCTCAAACTACCATCAAGTTCAGGGCAGGGACTGCCCGTCGAGCCTGTTTGACATGTCCCGTTGGGGAATGGATGATTCAGGAAGCCAGCCTACTTGTAGGGTGGTAGTTCACGCTATTATCACAAATAAGAAAAGATCTAAGAGTATAAAAGAGTTGTAAATAGTTATTAAGACCTATGGTCGAACTATTTGCATTAACCGACTTATTCTGTACACGATAATAGTTTAGACCATTTTTCTTCTCTGATCTTCTTGAGTTGTTCAATTTCTTCATCAGTAATATGTGCAAATCTGCCCTGTAACTTCAGATATTCCTCGATTGGTTCTCTTTTCGCTGGGTTAACAAGATACTTGCTCTTACCAGTTAGTGTAAGTTGCCCGTTTTCAATTTCGTAAAGAATCCACATACCTGTAGAAACTGCTTTTCTTCCAACAGCAATCGAAAGACTTGAGTCAACTCTCCAACCAGTCGGGCACATCGACAAGATATGGATGTACCGTGGTCCTTTAAAAGTTTTAGCTTTCTTTACCTTTTGAAATAAGTCTTCAGGAAATGCACTACAAGCTGTAGCTATATAGGGAATATCATGTGCTGCCATAATCCTCGGCATATCCTTTTTTAATTCAAATTTACCTGTGGGAGTTGTTGTAGTTAATGCACCGAAGGGTGTTGCACCGCTTCTCTGATTTCCTGTATTCATATATGCTTCATTGTCGTAGCAAATATAGATAAAATTTGTACCTCTTTCAGCAGCTCCTGACAAAGCCTGCAGACCTATATCAGCGGTTCCGCCATCACCTGCCCAACTTACTACTGTAATATCATCTTTTCCCATAACTTCCAATGCTGCAACAACTCCTGAGGCTGCAGCTCCCGCAGTTTCAAATGGCATATTCAAAACAGGGAACTTGAACGGGGTAGCCGGAAATTTACCAGAGATTATTGTAGCACATGAAGCTGGAATAACTAGAATCACATCTTTACCTAATGCTTTAGCTACTGTACGAAGCGCAACTACAGCTCCACAGCCAGGACACGCTCTATTCCCTCCTAAAATGAATTCTTCTTCTGGAATAATTGTCTTGACACCCATCTTCTCACCTCAATCCTATAAACTCAAATTTTTCTTGAGCTTCGCCTTTTTCCGCTGCAGTTATGGATCTTTTCACAAATTTTTCTATGTGCATTTGTGTTACGTCTCTTCCACCCAGTCCTGCTACAAAGCCGAATAGATTTGGTCTTTGTTTAAGGTTGTATAATGCTCCTTTTACCTCCGTGAACAGGCAGCCTTCATTTCCAAATGAAATGTTCCTATCTATGACTACAAGTGTTTTGCCATTTGCAACATCTCGTAATTCTTCGTTTGGAAATGGTCGAAATACACGAATTTTAACACTTCCGACTTTGTAGCCCTGCTCTCTCAGTCTATCTACTGCCATTTTAGATTCTGAAGACAATGTTCCCATACTTAAAATCAGGAACTTTGCATCATCACATCTATAG
>NZ_JAHPYX010000026.1:0-6981 GCF_019058535.1 Candidatus Borrarchaeum sp. | reverse complement strand
TCATTAGTTCGTTGAGATGACGAGTAGTTGAGTGTTCTTCAGCCCTAAATATGGGCGCAATTTCGTAAACCTTATCAAATACGGTAGTAAGTTGTTCTTTATACAGCTGGGGGCTCTGGGCTAAAAACGCCTCTTTCTCGAAATAAGCTATTGGAAAAAGCTCTGTTCCGCCTTCAGTCGCAGTAGCAATTATTCGAGGTGTGTTGATTTCGATAAAGCGTCGGTTTACAAAAAATTGGCGTATAGCTGTCGTAACTTTATGGCGGATAATAAAGGTAGCATGCGCTTGAGTAGAACGTAAGTCTAAAATACGATTATCTAAACGTGTATCAAGATCTGCTTTCACTTTATAGGCAGGATCTAAAGGTAAATTTGCAGTTACATTATTTAATAGTTTAAGGTCAGTTGGAATCAGTTCGAAACCAGTTGGAGATCGTTTATCAATTTTGACGATACCTTTAATAGCTACCGGCATTTCATTTCTAAGAGAATTTGCCTTATCAAACAATTTTTCATCAAGTTTGGCTTTAGGAAATGTGATTTGCACTTCTCCAAAATTATCACGTAAAATAGCGAATTTTAAGCCTCCAAGATCACGAGTTTGTTTTATCCACCCGCATACTATAATTTCTTTTCCTTCAAGTGTTTCAAGATCGATTTGATCACTATAATGGGTTCGTCGCCAATTCTCAAGCTTGTCTATCTCCATGAAAGTCCCTCACATCGCTATTTATGATACCAACTAACTCTTAGCCAATTTAAATCAGCATTAATAAAATGCACAACTAATCTATTTTTTCAAAATTCTAAGAAATCTTAGTCACAAAAATGGAAAATAGAATTTTCTTATAATCCTTTTGATGAAACAGAAAAGTAACGTTTATTGCAACCTCGCAAGAAGATCCCTCAACTTGATGAGGGAGTTAATTATTTATAGTGTTTTCACTTTTACGCAGGTCTCCCTAAAAACTAAAAAGCAGTAGATGCAATATTGGTATGCAGTACACCGAGGTGTCTGGCTTGGCGTGACCGCGTAAACAAGACACAGTACCAATGAAGGTATTGTCGTTTCCTCAAGTGTCCCTTGAGGGACGGGGGCTGTTGTAGACCAGCCCAGAACTGTCGATGAGTAGGCTGAATGTTACCAACCGTGTTGGCAAAGCAGAACAGTCTATGAGGGCAGAAGCTACCTAACTTGTTAGGTGGTAGTTCACTCAAAGACAATGCGAATAGGTTCATTCGTTAGTTTTTGGACCACATCTTCAAGGGTATCCACAGATGCAGGCAGTTTTCCACGTTGTCCACGCACTCTAACTTTTTTTACTTTTGTGCCGTCTGGAAGCCAGATAGTATTAATACCTGCTATTTCAGCGGGAGCTAGCAAATCTTCAACCAACTTTCCTGTAGAGGATGAAGTTTCGAGAACACGAATCTTTTTCTTAAGATTTTGTTCAAGTTCTTTAATGACTTTCCCACGATGTCCAAGAATTGCTGACAAATCATTTTCTCCAACTAATACAATGATTAATGAACCAACCTCGACTGCACGAAAGAATGTAATATCTTTTAGTTCATTATGTCTTTGCTCCAGTTTATTAAGCGCCATTGCGACACTGATATCAACGTTAGTAAGTTCTCCTGAATCAATAAGAGATTGGCACTTACCACAGAGAATACCTGTCTGTAAACAGAAATTGCAAAAGGGTCCTTTCATGTTAACTCTCTCCCGCTACTGAATCGTCCATATCTCTTTGTGGATATTTCGAAGATATCCATTAGTCGCCTCCTCTTTCCAAGATAATCTCGATCGTTGAGGTATTAAATTCATTCCCATCTTCTGTTCTTAACATTTCTGTTCCTGTTGTTATACTTTTCACCTTAATATCCGTTAAGAATTTGTTTTTTATTATCTCTGCAACATCTACGGAGCGGCTGATTGCACGTCCTCTTGCTTTAATCAAGACTTCCTTAATATTGCCGTGAAATATAGTGATAGCTGCGAGTACATAGTTCATGACTGGTTTGGAACCGACGTATATGATGTTACTTTCTGGCATTGACGAACCTCGATTTCATGTTCGTTGTATTTGCTTTGCTCCCCGTATAGTTCAATCTATTTATCAATCTTTTGTTAAGGGGGGTTCTCATGCGAATCTCGTTGCGCAGTTCTATAGCTTTCCAGAAGGAGTTATTTTAACACTTCCGTAATCCTACTACCTTTTTGAATATGACGCCCTTTTTATCATTTCGTTAGGATACACCGCGGTTTAGGAAGACGAAAAAACGCATTATTTACGAGTAGTTAAGCAAGAAATCACCACAGCTTCAGCGTGGTGATGAGTTGCGGTAATTTGCGTTAACTTTCATCACGTGCATCGAGGGGTCTGTAGTATGAGAAAGGTATCAATAACAATTGGAGGGATCATGCGCACACTTGAAGATAAGGTGCATACTCCGATTGCATCACGACCGTTAGCAGTACCTACGGGGCGTAGGGATGTTAAGCCTGTGGAGATAAGACCTCCGTAACCCGCAAGGGGATCGAGTCTGTCGTTGAAGCAGGAAGCCTCGAGGCTTTCGCACGAGGTAGGTCACCAAATCTCAAAAAAAGTGTCCATTGCATCTTTGGTATTGACATCAAACCTCTCTTTTTTTCTTTTTTTACATGCTTATTATAATTGATATATGATTATCATAAAACTTGGAATTTCGTAAATAATTTCACGGTTTTATAAATAATCATAATATTGACATCAGAATCAGTTTTTGATTTGAAAACTTGCACAACTTTTTTAATATGTAAGCTTTTTTTTACAAATAAATAATTAAATGTGTAAATATGTAAATTCCATTTTAATGCCATGTAAACAAGAATAACGGAGGATATAACATGGCCAGCAATGTTGTTAAAATTACAGATAGACAATTACAGATCTTGAAAAAACTTTACGCTGCAGGAATCACCACTTGAGTTGATCTTCCCGCTCTAAGGTGCCTGAAAAAGCGTAAAGGTTCACACCATTGTCTTAACTCAAAATGAACTGAGTGATGAATTAAGTATAACCCGTCAGGCCCTATCCAACCACCTAAGAAAGCTAAGAGACATAGATTTTATCCGCACTGGTAGAGGCTTTATAGACCTCACAAACAAAGCCATGGAAGCCCTTGGCGAATCTGTAACTGAAGCATTCGTGTTTATACAGATCGATCCTGAACGACGAAAAGAAGCATACGACCAAATTAAGGCGTTAAGAGCACAACGGTTATTTCGGGTGACTGGATCAGAACTAGATTTGATTGCACAGGTTGGACGTGCTAAGTTAGACTCTTTTCTAAAAGACCTTGCAGCAATTTCAGGAGTTAAAAAGACTTCTGCCCATGTTATCCTTGAAACTATTATGGAATGAAACATAAAATCGTCGATATGCGCCTGGGACTGAAAATCAGTTATTTACTACTTACAATTTTTTAAGTACAATTACTTCGTGGTTCAAATTTGCAGGTCTTTTTATAAAGACATAGTCTGAAAGTACTCCTCCTGCCGTAACATCTAGAGGAAAGCGATATTAATAAAACAGATGTTTAATTTTTAAATCTCTGTTTGGTAGAGTGCTAGCGTATTTTCTCCTAAGAGATTGAGTATCATTATAAACAGATTTGTTGCAGAAATGAATTGTAACAACTATCACAAATATTTATAATGGAAACAGTGAATTTTGATGCCCTAATGGAGGCTTTATTGATTTGTTAATCCCTCTGTACATTACCCTTGCTTTGCTAATATTGATGGTACCACTTACTCTGTTTTTTAAACAGAGATTAAATTACCTAGATAAGATATATACCATTTTGAAGATCATTTGGGAAAGAACTAGTTCTAATGAAAAGGCAATCAGTTTTTTTGCGATTTCACTTATTTTAGGGTTGCTATTTGTTACAGATGGGGCGTATGAATTCAGTTGGGATAATACGGACTATTATATTTTTATTATGTTAGTCGCAGAATCAGGAAAGATTAGTTCCCATGAATATTTTCTCGGCTCAGTATGTTATAATCAACAATGTTACAGCGGACGCGCACCAGGCTATCAATTCATTGCAGTTCCATTTTATCTATTGTTTAAAGCATTAGGTGGGTCAGGAAAAGTAGGAATAAAATTTACAAGCATACTTTTCTTCGCACTTACTGCTTTTTTGGTTTTTAAGTTGGGAAAGATGTTTAGTGAACTTACCGCGAGTGTGGGGTCAATATTATTTATTTTTGGAACTTTTGTGATCGAATATGCAGTAAAGATATGGAATCACACAACTTCCTTATTCTTTGTGACCCTTTCGATATATTCCGTCTTCCTCTTCAGAGAAAACAAAAAATTACGGTATTTGTTTATCTCTGCAATGAGTTTGGGAATTGTTTTCATGGTACGGTATGATGAAGTGCTTTATGGTATTCCCATAGCTGTGTACATATCATTGATGCCTGAAAATTTAAAAAAAAGGAATTTTAGAAATCTTATGATATTTTTAAGTACAGCGTGTATTACAAGCATTCCTGTTTTTGTTTATCATTATGTGGCATTTGGCAATCCATTTACAACCCCCTATAGTTTTAGTGGAATTGCGCGTCCAGTTAATGAATCTAGTTTAGCATTATTTGAAGTAGAGAACCTCCCATACGCTCTATGGAATATGTTAATCGTGTATATTTACAAAGATACACCGTGGGGTCATGTTTTTCATTCTTCTTTAATTGAATCGTCACCTTTTTTGGTTTTTTCTTTACCAGGTGTTGTTTATCTTTATAGAAAGAAACCACAAGAATCAAAAATGCTCATACTCACATTTTTAATTATTGTTTTATTTTATGGATCATCTTACAGATGGGGATCGCTTGTAACATCCTCACCACTAGGATATTGTTTTAATGTTAGATATTTTATGGGATTGATACCATTTCTTTGTTTATCAAGTGGTGCATTTATTGAAAATCTCTTAAAAGAAGGATTGACACGTAAAGTAAATCTTGGTATTATAGCAGGCCTTGTAGGTGGAAATTTATATGCGATATATGTTGAGAAGACGTTAGTACAAGTACTCTTTCACTCATACGATAGTATAGATCTAATAGCAAGTATGAACCGGACACAACTTAATCAAATAAATCACAACTTGGCAATAACTACACTTCTTTTAGTAATGACCTATATAGTACTAAGGTATTATTCCGTTAATCTAAAAGTATTAGAAATAATAAGAGGCTTATGTTTAGCCTTTGGAGTTGTTTCTGGATTAGGAGCTATCTTAACAAACATATATGCTAATATATTCAACTATGCTTACAAGGGAGGGAGAATTTTGCCTTTTCTAGATGCACTAAGATATATTGGCATTCATATCCCTGGTTTCTTTTACTATAATTCTTTTTTACAGGTTCCCGTATTTTATTATATTATTTTCAGCCTTCCAATGTGTTATTTGATATACAATTTCGTAAAGAGAATTAAACAAGACTATTTAACCTGATTGCAAAGCCGTGGATCTCCGATCCTATAGAGTAAAGAGGATGTCAAATTTAGAATGCAAAAAGGAACGTCAAAAGATCATTTTGTGAAAATATAAGATACGATGTAAATGCATACATAATATATAGATAGATGCTCCCAGAGAGAGTTGTAACGCCAAATAACTTCCAACTCCAATTTTTTGTAAAAGAAAATAACAATTCTTTACCAATAAGAATAGCTAAGACAGGAGAGATAGGAAGTAGATATTGCCAACTGACTTTTGGATTTAGCATAAACACAATTGGCCAGAAAAGACTCCAAATGAGTAAAAATTTTTCGTTGCCATTCTCTTGCAAACTATAAAGAGTAAAAAGTCCCCAAAAACAGATGCACAAGGGTAATGCAATGAGATCTACAATACTTGTAGTGGGAGGAATGGAAACAAATTCTTGTATCAAATAGAATCCAAGTGGGAGCCCTAGAAGTACTATGAGGATTATGGGAAGCAGAATATTGAAAGTAGTTCTGTTTTGAATTCTGATACGGAACGCGTATGTTGCAATTAATAATATAATAAAAAATAAGAGAAGGTAATCTTCTCCGAATATTTTAACATAGCTAATTGGTAATGATTCGAATTGAGCCTGTTGGGTAATCAAATCTAATATTGTATAATCCACGCCGTGAGCAGAATAGCGATAGTCGGCTAACAACGCCCAAATCTTCCAAATGGCGTATACAAAATAGGGAGGGATAATCGTTAGAGCATTGTAGAACGAAAACCTTCTTTGAATGAGGCACCAAATGACAAAGATCATTGGGATTAAAATCCCTGGCTCCTTTGACAAGATTGCACAAATGCTTGAAAATGCCCCCAAAATCATTAATTTACGAGAGTTATTCATTTCGCCAGCATAATAGCCATATAGCGCTAAAGTGCCAAAAAAAGCAAGGACAACATCCATCATTATGAGACGACTCATTATGACATGTGGCGGGAATAAACTCAATATAAAGGCTGCAAATATGCCAATTGTTTCATTATAAAGCATTTTTCCAAAATAAAAGACTAAAATTATGGTTAAGGTCCCAAGAATCACTGATAACATTCTATAAGCTATGATTGACGAGCCAAAGATAAGATGAACACAAAAAAGCAGATAAGCGTATAATGGTGGATGTCCTCCCCAAGTGGGATGTTTGAAAGGATTTAGTTTTATTTCTTCTGAATGTACAATATAATATGCTTCATCCCAGACAGGCGGACCGGTTAAATTTATCATACGAATTATTAAACCAAGTAGAATAATTAGAATCAGAATTAGAAGTGTGTATTTCATTTGAAAACGAAATTTGAAAAAGTTCACGCGTATTCAGCTCTTTTATTCAAGAATTGACTTAATAAGGGCATATACAATTCTAAGACCGTCTCTAAATACTTTTATTTTAGATTTACCATGTTTTCGTTCAACTTCTTTTT
>NZ_JAHPYX010000004.1:0-3045 GCF_019058535.1 Candidatus Borrarchaeum sp. | reverse complement strand
TGCTGAGGAAGTTTGGGCGCAAGGATTCGATGGTAATGGGATTATAGTTGCTATAGTTGATACCGGAATCGATTCTACACACCCAGATTTATCTGGAAAGGTAACAGCGGCAAAATCCTTTGTTCAAGGAGAAGATACACAAGATTATGATGGTCATGGTACCCATGTAGCTGGAATTGTAGCGGGAACGGGGGTAGCGTCTTCTGGGAATTATAAAGGAATTGCTCCCGGAGCTTCACTGGTCAATGCAAAGGCTTTGGATAAAACGGGTGCAGGAACAGTGTCTGATGTGATTGAAGCGATTGAATGGGCTTCAGATAAATCAGACATAATTTGTTTAAGCCTAGGCGCACCAGGGTCTCCAAACGATCCACTTGCACAAACAGTAAATACAGCGGTAGAAAACGGAGTTATTGTTTGTGCTGCTGTTGGGAATGATGGTGACTTGGGATATATGACCGCTATGACTCCTGCCATTGCCTCAAAAGCGATTTCTGTTGGTGCTACAGTTGGGGATTTAGAGGTTGCATCTTTTAGTAGCAAAGGCATTGCCCCTGATGGAAGGAGTGATCCAGATATCGTTGCACCAGGGTATCAAATTACTTCTACAGCATCTAGTAAAATCACTTCTTCAGATTATATTACTTGGAGTGGAACAAGTTTTTCTACACCTATGGTAGCTGGGGCAGCAGCATTACTACTTGATGCTACGGACAATTTGACTCCTGAGGGCGTTAAAGCAGCATTACTTGAATCTGCAACGGATTTGGATACCGATCCTAATGCACAGGGAGCTGGTCTTGTTAATGTAGAGGCCGCTTATCAGCTAATACAAAATAATGATAATTTGGTAACAATAACGCCTAATGTATTTCCAAGTGCGCCTTATGCCCCTGATGGAATTGTTTTTCCTGGAGATGCATTTGCATTTGATGTGGAGATAATATCAAATGAACTACTTTCCGACGTGACTGTGGGCTTTGAAGGTCTTGCGTGGTCTTTTGTCAAGGCTACACCTTCTTCCATTAGTAGTGTAGACAGATATGCCATTGTTACTGTATCAGTCATAATTCCGCCAGTGGCAGTTCCATTTACTTACTCAGGACGTTTGGTAGTTAAAGAGGCAGGAACGACAGTTGCGTCAAGTCAAATTGACTTGGAAGTTAGAGCTCCTATTGCTAGAGTTCTGTGGGATCAATCACATGATGCAGATGGATATTTTGGATACTATTATGGCGACAGTCCTTATAGTATGTTTTACAAATACTATGAAATACTCACAAAGCAAGGAATTGATTTGGATGTAACGACTGGAACACTAACTAGTAGTTCATTAAGTGGATATGATGCATTAATACTTCCTGACCCAGAAACAATGCTTCAAAGCAGTGAAATCTCTTCAATTAAGAATTTTGTTTCTTCAGGAGGAGATTTACTTGTCCTTTCGAATCCTCCGGGCAGTATTGTTGTGGGGGATACAGATATAAATGATGTAATACTTGATTTCTCAAGTTTAAATCAACTAACTGAGGTTTATGGAATCACTTGTATTCCAACAGTTGTGGAGGCAGACGAATTAACACTTTCAGATCACACTGTTACAAGGAATGTTCAATCAGTGTTTTATTTAGGTTGCGCATTAAGTGTTAACAGTCCAGCCAAATCAATCGGAAAAGCGGGTTCATATGACGTTCTTGCAGTTTGGGAGAGTGGACTTAGCAAAGTGTTGGTGTTTGGATCGGAGTTGGATTTCTGGGATCTTCTGATTGATATCGAGGGATTCTCCCATACTCAACTGGCGAAAAACACCGTAACATGGTTAACATTTCCGTCTACGCTATTAATTGTTTATATAGTTCTTATCGTTGTCCCAATAATACTTGTAAGCATTTATCTCTACAGACGTTCAAAAAAACAGTTCTAGCATTATGAAAAAGCCTAAATAATAAAGTAGTGCTTTCCCTTTGCAGTCATGAAGCAAATATTAACATATAAGAAATAATATTTTCCTCTAAAATGTCACAAAAAACAGAAATAGAAACAAAGAAAAAGCTGTTTTGCAGTTAATACATGTAGTAACAAGCATATAGACAGGTGATAAATGTGGTTGTTGGAACTATCAATAAAATTACAGGCATACTTTACATTATGGCGGGTATAATCTTAATGGTAATAGGCGTAATTCTCGTCCAGCTAATACAGAATCTTTTACCTGTTATAGCGGCCTTTACTGGTTTTACTGTGCCTACAGAATATTTTTATGCTATAGCAGCACTTCTGATCCTTCCATGGATTTTCTTTATCATCCACGGAATCGCACATTATCTTATTGGTCGTCAAATAGAGTAGCAAAGCAAAGCAAAGCTGCTCTTTCAAAATTCTTTTTTGAACTTTTATTTTAATGGGAACCTTTTTTTGACTCGTTTAAAGCCCTTTTTCTCTAAATTATTGTGCGGAAGAATTTTCTACATAAGCGGAAGGATTTTCCACATTCTATAAATAAAATAATGAGAGATTTCAATCAAAAAAGAACAGTACAGGATTTGCTCAAATGTCACCAAGATATGTATGTCCAATTTGTCTGATGGAAGAAGATAGACATCACAAATTAATTGAAAATGAAAATGAACGTGAAAACAATCTTCTTGCTGTGAAACGAATCCCAATTCTCGTAAAGCGTGATGAATCTACTCAAGTACGGTTTATTCTTACAACGATTCATGAACATTGTTATGAATCCTATATGTCTCCACTTTCACAAAGTGGTCTAAAAAATGGGGTAGTTAGAATTAAAAAAATAGTCGATGTATTTAAGTAACCTAGAACGGTCATAATCGACTATAACTAATTTTATATACTTGTTATTTTTATTGAAAATTGAAATGATTTCTTGGATTTTGGCTTTTATTATAGCTATTTGGTGTTTAGTTAAACGGTTTAGGAAAGATGGTAAAGTTAGTGAATATCCACTGGGAATGCCGCGAGGTACTGTGAGAGCTTATATTGCTATTATTGTTGTAGCGTTTCCTTTTAATTATTTAATTG
>NZ_JAHPYX010000269.1:0-47384 GCF_019058535.1 Candidatus Borrarchaeum sp. | reverse complement strand
TTCAGGAGATGAACGTTTTACAAAAAAAGACATGGAATATTGTTTTGGAACTTCATTGTTTATTCCGCAATGAAGAAGAAAAATGTGCAATCTCAAAAACGCTGACCTGTAAGGCTGTACAGAAGATGCTATTAAGCGACGTCTTTATGCCAATGTTGTAAAGATAGAGGAGATTTAATAATGAAGTTTACAGAATGTTCGGAATTAGATGACAAACTAAATTGTACAAGTCTATGCAGCGAGATGATCATAAAGTTAGTTACTCTACCCTAAATCGCCCCAGTGGCGATTTCAATGAGTAACTTCATTCACCTATTTTTTCTATCGATCTAACTGTAACATAAATGCCTCCACATATTGCAGGAATCCATAATGAAACAAAGGCAAAAGTAATAGACAAGATGAATGCTGTCACAGCATTTACTCCAATGATTGACATAATAACTACCATAGCAGCTTCACGAGTTCCTAATCCAGAAATCGTCACAGGGACTAATGCAGCAAACATCGATAGAGGAAAAATCGTAATAAAATGTAGAACGTTAGGTAGGTTTGGTTGTAGCGCTGCTAACACTAAATATGCTTGACCACATGTAGAAACCCAAATTGCTAAGGAATAAAGATACACACCTACTAAGAAGACTTTTTT
Source organism: Candidatus Borrarchaeum sp. (assembly GCF_019058535.1). Lineage (NCBI taxonomy): Archaea > Promethearchaeati > Candidatus Borrarchaeota > Candidatus Borrarchaeia > Candidatus Borrarchaeales > Candidatus Borrarchaeaceae > Candidatus Borrarchaeum > Candidatus Borrarchaeum sp. Next base: position 46,735 of record NZ_JAHPYX010000269.1, on the reverse strand, counting down.
ATCACGAAAAGTGCTAACACTCTCAGAGAATTGATCGAAAATTTTCGATGTTGTATCTCTCTGTTTTTCTTTGAAAACGCCTCCAATCATTTTGAGTATAGGTGTGGCAAATAGATTAATCACCTTTTCTCCATATCTTTCACTAAAGAGTAGAAAAGAAAGGCCAATCAATAATCCAGCCATGATTACGCCAATCAAAAGGATATATTGAAAATCAGCAAGTGACCCTACAAAAAATAGTGGTACACCAACTAACACGATGGTAATTAAAGAAATAACATCGAAAACTCTATCAAGTACGATTGAGAAAACCGCTTTTCCAGCTGGAACACGTACACTACTATCTGAATCTCTTGCTAAGAGATAAGCCCTTAAAAGATCTCCTAGCTTTGAAGGGGTGAAACTTCCTCCATATAATCCTGTCAAATATAGCAGAGAGGCTTTTTTAAGTCCTAATTTAGGGTAGCCAAGATTGGCAACTATGAGTTTCCACCTATGGGCTCTTACTAATAAAATGAATGGCTCAACTATTAAGGCAAGAGCAAGATATCTTGGATCTGCTGTACTGATAACCGTAATAATTGAGTCGATTCCAATATACCACAGAAGGAAGGCAAGTAAGGCAATAGAAATTAGTGATACTGCAAATAATCTTTTCTTGCTCACCTTCTTAATTCCTGTCTGTGTTCCGGTCTGTGTCACGACATATCTACTCCAAAAATGACCTCTTGCTAATAACCCGCTAAGAATAAGTTGTGATTGTGAAATAGGAAATGTTTCACCATATTAAATTTATCTTTTTCTATGATAATGTTACGAATTATGCACAAATTGGTGAACCTTAATTCAATCATTTTTTTTAACTGTTAAATGAACATCTTCTACTGCCTCAATCTTCTGAATTATTTCATCAAAAGTCGGTTTAAGTCCTTTAATTGCTATAATGGCTTCTTTAACCTCAATAAGAGACGGAATATCATCGCCCGTTAAACTTTCCTGGAGATTTCTGTAATTGACCTCCTTATCTGGGCTAAACGTCTCATCACTATAGAAATATGATAGATCTTTTTTCTTGCTTTCCATAATTTTGATTATAGTTTTAGAATGTAAGATCGATACAAGATCCATTTTTTTTGCTTGTAAGAAACTAGCCAATTCATCAAGTTTCTTAGAAAACTCACGGAGATCTAAATCAAGGAGAAAAAGCCATGTCCTGCCTAATTTGGCATTACTCAAATATGACTTAACTTCATCTTCAAAAGGAGAGTTACTCCCAAATCCTTTCTTTATTTCTTCAACTGTGATTTTGGTATTTTGCCATCTCCATTTATTCCCTTGTAATTTGGAACGAATGTTTCTTAATCTAGCATATACGGTTTCAGTGTGTTGCTTAAGGATGTTGCGTGCAGATACCCACCTCCGTGAAGCAAGTTCAATCTTGATTTTCTCTATAGGAGCGTAAGGATAGCCTATATCACTTTTCTCCATTAAGGTGTATCTCTCTAAGGAGAGTATGTAGTGAACCAATTCTATTTTTTCTGTCCTTAGCGTAATCAAGTAGATGCCGTTAATTAACAATGTTAATGTGATAAAAAGTGAAATTACTGGAATCCAAATGGGAACAGAGGGATTTATGAATATCGTACCTACAGCGCCTACGCAGATCGCCAAAGAAAGATAAAGCGATCCATAAATATTATTCCTGTCGGCATCGAAATACGGTTCTTTAAAGGTGTTTTCAAATGTGACCTCAGTATATTCTTTGAAGTCTCGAAGAATGGTTTTTTCATACTTGTTTCTAAGATAGCGATTATCTACGAACTGGATTGGTTCTAAGAAGTAAAGTGATGATGTGATCATACCACCGATCACAGAAATGATCAATAGTTTGGACACTATATCCTGTGAGAAGTTCCAGAAAATGACATAGGCTATCGCAGATCCCAAAATCACATAAGTTGCTGTTACTGGATTTCTAGGCTGAGACATAATAATTTGTGACATTCTAATTCAACTTCGGTTTATTCGAGGTCGATCTTGCTTTTAAAATATTCGACAAATGATTCCTCAAAGATTGCTTCAAATTCTGATGACTTTAACAGAATAAGGCAATCTCTCCATTTCTTATTATGTTTATACATTCCAAATGTTGGATGTTCACTAAAAGGTGGCAGTTCTGCACGATGAACAAATACACTTCTAAAGTCATACAATAACTTTATTGTTGTTTTAAGCCTCTTGATGCGCTCTTCGTCATCTATCCACAATCTGCACGTTTTTTTGGAACGCCAACAGCATGTATTAACATCTACACAGCATTGTCTCCAGTCATAGCAAACAGGCATATATCCCTTTGATGTTTCAAGATTATGTTCAGTGGCAAAATCTGAAATAGTCACAGAATATGGCTGTACCCCAGTTACCTGATCAGGATATCTTCTTAAAATCTCTGTGTCTTTCACATGTATTGAGGCGATGATCATTATCTGATGTCTAAGAGCAATATATTCCGTGAAATATGAGAGTATGTTTCTTACGAAGCCGTAGATCTCATTATATTTCTCTCTTAGACTATCTATGAGTTGCTTGAGAGATGAAAGATGGAAGTCTGATATGTCAGGATTTTCTTCAACTGCTGCTCTGAGCACTTCATTCTCACGTATCCAATTTTTAAATTCAGTATATGGTATTTCTGCTGAAGTTAATCGCTCAATCATCGAAAAGATCATTATTAACTTCACAAAGGGCTCTGTGATGACACTTTTACTGACGGCATAAAACCTTCCCGAATCAAGAAAGAGTTCTACAATTTCTCTGCTCGGAAGTCTATTGATGAACTGTATGAGGTCTTGTTCTGATGTAAAACAAGACTGAAAGGCTCTGAGAATCTCAGTTACTAACTGAGGGAGGATACGATCTAAATCTCTTTGCTTAGCATTAGGGTAAATATCTTTTCGTAAACTCATTTATCTCAACTGTAGAATACCTTTTGTTTAGTTGATTCTTTATTCGGTATTGGAGGCATTTTTGCTACTTTCCTTCTAAAAAATGCATACGACGTTCGAGAAGTTTTTGAGAGAAATTATGAAAAGCAGGGTAGAGATCGTGAACGGAGCCAAATTCGAAGCATGAGTAGAGTTATTAGTATGATGATTATACTAATAACGTTCTTCTTCTCTTTCTCAATTATTTCGATTGTTCTCGCTTATGCCTTTACACTTAGTTTAGACATAAGTTCTGCTTTTCTTGGACTTTGTTTCGGATTTACAATCAGTAGTTTCCTAACATTACTCTTCGCTTTTAACTACGCAACTTGGAAAATCGAAGATATAAGGGACATACCACCAACATAATGAATTGATAAGAGAACTGGAGTGAAATTAGTACAAATAACTTTACTATCAGTCCTGTTTTAAAACTCAAATCTATCCTTTTTTATAAATTCCTACCATGAGTTCTCTGATTATTTTCCTGAGATCCTCTTCATATCATAAAAAGATCCAATATTTTAATCATAGGATGTTTTGCAATTAGTTTCGTGAACTCTACTATTTAATAAAACGCTGTTTCACGAAAATTATAACAAGCAGAATGATTTTATATATGTAAACATAAAGACGTCCTAATCTTTCGTAAACGGGGGATTATCTTGGAAGAATTAGAGATTAAGGATATTATTAGATATTCCGTTATATTTGTTAGTTACTTTTTGGTAACAGCAACATTTTTCTTGAATATTGTTCCAACAACAACGCAGTGGAAGCTAACTTAAGAAAAATATTTCAAATGGAGATTACGGGATGGGGAGTATTGATTCTAAGAGTAAAACAAAAGAACTGAATATTAAGAATCTTCTTGTTTCGCTTATAACTATCCTGCTAAGTGTTTTATCTGTCGTTTTAAGTCTATTCAACTTTGAATATACCTTTCTACTTGCAAGTCTTATTTTGACAATAGGTATTTACCAATTTCATCTTCCAAAAATGGTTTTCGAGAAGAATCCAGAAGATGTACTTCGAAATGAAGAGTTGAGATCACGACTACTTATTTCCGTAATTTGCGGATTTGTGTTTTTCTCTACAAGTATCTTTGCGAATGCTTCCGAAAGGTTGTTAATACATGCGCTAAATAATGAGTTTCTCCCGGCTATTTTCTCTTTTGGATTAATGTTTATGGGGTTCATGGGATGGTTGGGTGCAACTAAACTATATTCAACATATTTTAAAAGAAAACTTGATTTTCTAGAATATAAGGAGTATTATTCGTACGAGCGGGCTTTTGACACCTTCATTTTGATAACGGTATGGCTTGCCATTGGAGGGGATAAAATATTCTCCGCAGTGATACTTTTTCTCTCTGTATTCAATTTCTTAGTTCTACTAGGAACTATCGAGACACCAAGGGCTTTTATTGGTGCATTGAAAGACACAATGCGCTACAAAGGACAAATTGAAAAGCATTTTTGGAGAAATTGGCTAAAAAGCGACCAAACGATTCAGACTAGTTGGTTAGTAGTTTCGTTAGTCGCCAATGCTATTATTGTTGGGATGAATCTTCGATTTCTAAATTATTTTGAGAGCTCTCAACTTCTTTTTATGATTCTAATAATCATTCCTTTCATGATCGCTTTCCTTGGAATTCGTAATGAGTGGGAGAACTGGAATCGCTGTTTTATAATATTTCTCCCATATCTTGTTGCTTTTATATTAGCGATGCTACAGCCGATGGTTGTGCCCTTTTTAGACTTTTTAACACAACAAATGCCAAGTAATATTCCTTCTCACGATGTCTTGTTTGTCTTAAGAGCAATTATTCTTACCGTGGCATTCCTTGTAGGCGCCGTTCCATCACTTTCTTATATTCATGTCAAGCAAGATTGGGCTGTAAAAAATAAAGATCTGGATTTCTTCAGAAAATACTCTCGTTTACAGAGAATATTCCATCCTATTGTATTGGGTCTCGGCGTTCTTTTAGTAACTTATCTTTCATCAAGATTATTCATTGTTTACTTTGGGGTAGATTTATTGCCACACTTCCTTTTAATTGCTTCGATTATTGCTGCCATTGGAATTTATTTTGATTTTGTAACCTCTAAATGGATGGTAATGGATCGTTTGAAATTTCTCATTGGAGAGGATTTAAAAGACTATCCCGATCTCAGCATTCAACGACCATCAACCACAGACATGGTTAACGGTGGGATATCAGGAATTGTGATATTAGTAGTCATTTTATTTGTTATTCCTATGCCTTCTGAGATAATTTTACAAATCGTTCGAATTATTTCTTGTTTCCTCATTGCAGGAGTGCTGAGTGGATTTATTAGTCTTAGGAAAACATCCTTGAACTTAAAAAATGCAGGATTGAAGACTGGCATAATTAACGGATTATTCAGTTGTGGATTCCTTCTGTATCTGTTTTATGTTGTTCCACCACAGTTCGCTGTGTACCTGGTCCTTTTTCTGTTACTCGCTTGTTTCATCATAGGAGGAGTTTTAATTGGATTTCTTAGGAAATCTAGAATTGTTGAGTGATTTAGTTAAGATTTCCTTATCGGTTTAGTGAATTAATTCTTTTTTTGTGTTTTTTATAAGTAAATTTATTTAGTTGTCTAAACAAATAGTCAGGAAAAATAGAAGAGGAAATGCCGAAATGGCAAATTATGTTCCAAAAATACTTGAAGGTCCAATTTTATTCGAGATACCAAAGGGAAGGGTAGTTGTCGATCTTAAAAAACTAGACTTGGAACATATGCCTGAGAAAGATATACCTAAAGCCTGGAAAATAGTTGGCGCTAAAAATAATAAACGAATTCTTGTTATCAACTCTGAAAGAATAGATGCTGTTTTTCAAGCAGATGGAACAGAAACTATTAAAACATCAGGAAGTGTTGGTTTTTACAATCCAAACGAACGAGATAGCGTTTGGAATCTCGATAGTTACTGGGAAAATATTTCAAAGACCAATTTATCAGCTAGGGAGGGTCTGTGCAATATAAACATCCAAGAACTTAGACCCAGCGAATTATTCTTTAAAAATTATTCTTTGAGAACTCCTGTTTCAAAAGATATTGAATCACCTCTGATAATTGAGGAATACATAGATACTGAACCAGAATCAGAGACTATGCCAAAAATACTAATAAGAAATAAAGAAACTGCGGTCAGAGTTACGATTATGGTTATTAATAAATCAAAAACGAATTTAGAAAACATTATTTTTGTTAAAGAATTGCCTGAAGCTTTCAGGGAAGTTATGGACTTAAAGGGAGCAGATGGAGATTATAAAAGAGAGACTGACAAGATCTTTTGGTCTGGATTTAGTTTAGCTCCTAATGAATCAAAATCAATAACATTTGGAGTTTTTTTAAAAGCAGAAACAGTAGTCCCACTAAATACAGGCAAAATTTCTATAAGTTTCGCAACACCAGATACAACGATGTCAGATATTATTTTTCTTGGTCTAGAAGGCTACACCAAAAATGTTACTTGGATCGATAAAGATGAGATTGACAACGTCCCGGGTCGCTGGAACTGTGCGATTGAATTTGAAAACCTTTCCACGTTTGAAATAATGCTCCGCGAAGTGGAAGTCTATCGACAGACTGCCGAAGAAACTATATTTAGAAAAAGATCAGATCGACGAGAACATTTAGTAATCAGTGAGGATAGCCTTTACGTAACTCTTAGTCCTGACACCGAGAATAAATGGACCAAGACTTTCGTGTTCCCTGATCCAAAAGAAGATCCAATTATGGAATTTCCTAGCTTTGGACAAAAAGTTGACTTTTCAGTTAAAAACAATTTTCTGAGAGAACTCACTGGCTCTGTAGTACAATATGGTGGTTTAGTTAAAGTAGCAGATATAAAAGTAGAAAAATCATATGAAGTAAAAAGAATTAACGCAATCGAAGAAAATCCTATTAAGACTACCTTAAAGGCATGTAATACTGGTTCTGCACCTTTAAATGATCTTACTTTTTATGAAACGATCCCTCCAGGTTTTAATATCGACTCTATCAAAGCAAGTCTTATACGAGAATCAGATTATCAACAAGATATTACTGGAGCAGTAAAAATTACTGAGAAAGGGGGGAGAGATTTATCAAAGGAAAGAAAATTGATTTTATCCCTCTCAAATATTAATAAACTGGTTGCAATTAAAGCTATTAATCCAAAGGATTGTGTTAAAATAGATTACCTCCTTCAAGCAGTAGAACCGGAACCTGGAGTCGAACTTGTTGTACCAGTTTCAGTAGTAGGTAATGTTTTAGAACCATTTTCCGAACATGAAGAACTTCGTGCCATTGCAGAAGATAAACTTACTGTAAAGGAGCATGTTTGGCGTAAAGCTCGTGTTGGAAAATCGATCCAAGAAGGTGATACAGAAGGTGAATATGCTATTACTATCTACTATCATAATAAACTGAAGCCTGATGACGAAGTTACCCTTCAGGACATCACCATCGCCGATATCTTGCCTGAAGGCTTTATACTGGTTTCAAGTTCGCCAGAGCTGACTGATCAACGACCGAGACTGGTCGAAGGCAAGAGCTTCACCGTCTTAGAATGGTCCATCAAGAATATCCAACCAGATCGAATGGTAGAGATCAAATACACAATAAAAGGTGAACCAGGGGCCATCTACAAAGCAAAAGAGGCACAAGCGCTTCTTACAAGTGAAACGCTAGAGCAAACAGAGACAATAGAAATGGAGGAAATTGAAAAAACTAAGAAAATAATTGTTGAAGAACAAAAAGAAATAGAAACTCGAACAACTCAACCACAAACTCCAATTACGCCTCCTATTCTGACAAACGATCAAGAAGTTGATTCTGATGCGATTTCAGAGAGTTATCAACCTGAAAAAGATGAAGGACGTCTCAAGAAGATAAGAGATATACTTAAGAAGGCAGGAAAAACACTTGGCGAGATAGGCCTCAAATGTTTGCCTGCTGTGGGTTCTATGCTCGTTGGCATGGTTTGTCCTCCGGCTGCAGGGTATATAGGAAAGTTGATATCGAATAAAATTTCTTCTTTTGGTATCAAGGTTGATGAAACATCGATTACCGAAAATATTGAGGAAGCAATGAAGAAAGCATCCTTCAGAGGAATCGAAGATCTAATAAATAAGAAACTTGAGGAAATAAATGCTAACATTGATGAGGACAAACTAAAATTGATTATCGATACTTCTCTTCGTCCGATCATAAATGGATTCAATAAAGCAATTGATTTCGCTTCAAAAAAACCTTTCGAAGCAATTGAAACACTAAGAGCATGGATGGAAGATGAAATAAGTAATATTTCTTTAGATGTAAAGCAAGAACTCGAAGAAAGTATTAATGTCATTATAAATCTATTGGAATCGAATACAGAAGATACTAAGAGACGATTAGATGATGTACGTACAAATATCAAGAATCTTGAAAAAAATCTTGATCGTGTAGTTAGTATACTATCTAAAAATATATCTAAGGATCTAAACACCGAAAATATTATTTTTCTATCAAAATGTTTTCTCAACACAGTTTCATTTTCGAGTTTATTCGAAATCGCCTATAGTGATGAAAAATATGAACCTCGCGTTGATGCCGAAAAGGCAATTGATGAATTTATTGAAATTGCTACACTACCAATCGGCGAGGAGCGTAAAATTTTCCTTTTACTTTCGGACATGGGCATCGGGAAGACATGGCTTCTTGCACATAAGGCAAATGAACTCATGAAAACTATCACCGTTAAAGGACAAATTGTTCCTCTTTTTTTCAGCGCTAGAAAGAACGTAACCAAGACTGTACAAGCGTTTTTTGGATCTATTGTCATGCTCGATGCATTTAATGTATTGAAACAGATGTTTAGCACATTAAAGGAAAAAAATGCAAATCTACTTGTTATAATTGATGGCATAGATGAAGTGGAAAGACCAGAATTCATCTTACCTCTGCTAAAAGACACTGTAATGCGTCTTGCCACCGAAGGGGTACCTACTATTATATCTTGTAGAACCGCTGACTGGAGCGCTAATGAATATATTAATCGTGTAAAGCATGATTTAAACAGCTATATTTTCCGAGGAAAGCCTTCGAATTCAATAATTGATAAAGCAAGTTTAATTTTAAATGAGTTTACAAACGATGAGTTAAAGACCGCCGCTTTGAAATATGGCTTAGATTCCTCGAAGATGTCAGAAACACAATTAAAATTGGCAAAAAAGCCTTATATAATGAGGATATTCGCAGATTGGCAGTTTAGATTCGATAAAATTCCTGAAGTATCCGATTCAGAGAAATTGGCATTGCTAATTGCAGGTTCAAGCGATATTCCCGATGAATTAACCATTTTTGGCCGGGGAGGAATCCGTGGCCCTATTAAAGAAGTGCTATATGATATCTTGGAAGAGTTTATTGATATTCAGGGGAATATTCCCAACAAAGAGATTTTCTCGGCCAAGCTTCGTCCGTATAAGGAGAATCGTAATGCATGGGCAAGAATCTGCTCTGCAGGTATTTTTCGAGAAAAGGACACATCACTTGGCTCAATAGTCCAAATAAATGAAGATTTCGTACCAGGTCTAGTGAATTTAGTTATGAAACGCCGAAAACTCCTAGGTAGTTCTTAAGAGAAAAGTAAGTGTCCTCCCTATAAAAGACACGGCTTCTTCAAGAGAACTTGTCAGACTGGAAATGTAATTGGATGTAAGACTGCATATATGCCAGTTGCGCTAAAGGACAGCCGATGCACACGATTTGAACCCTGCAATAGTAACACAGAACGCCCCAAGTACTATGAGTGGGGGAGAAAGGTGTTTTTGAGCGACCTAATGCGCGATTATAAGAAATTTTAAAATAAAGCATAAATAATTTCAAGCACAATTGATGACACTTAACAAGTATAGACCATTCTTATTGCACTTTTTATTCTTCCAGAATATCTCCATTTTTGCAAATATTTTTCCTTTTTACTTAAGACATTATTAATACAAAAAAGGTTTTACCTAAATTAACAAAGGTTTTTCGTATGTTTCCAGTAATATACAAAAAAACGTCTTTAAAACGCTTTATTTTCAAAAAGAAGCGTATAAAATCATCCATTTTACTAAAAAAAGGTAGAAAAAGCGATAGGTTTATATATCTAGTTGCAAAAGTTATTATTGAGATTTAAACGAGGTTAGAAAGATGAAAAAAACAAAAAAACAACTTGTGGTTCGAGCCTTTACCCCTATTGCCAAACCCCTGAATGCCTCCATACAGAAAAATTCTACCATGTTGCTTCTCGGTGAAATTCCTTATATAAATGGAGAAAAGACCTTCAATACCAAAGTATATTATATCAAAGGTTTGCGTGGCATGCTAAGACATGCCGCCATGTCGCTGGCTCAAGATTGTGGTATCGAAGTCTGTCATACCAGTGAAAAAACCGAACTCAAAGACGGCACTAAACTCATTCCTAACGGGTTTCATCCACTTGGTGCGTGTGATACTCCCTGTATTCTCCGAAGAATCTTTGGTAGTTTTCGCGAAGAATCCCGGATTTCTGTCTATGCTGATCCTATTACTTCTATCTCTCATAAAGAATATAATACTGATGTAGCGGTGCAAAGAGTTCATATCTTGAGCGAAAATAGGATAGCGTTAAGTTATGAGGGTATACCTATCCAAGATTTTCGTGAAAGTTATTTCAGTGGCTATTTCACATTCTCTATTGATGTAACTCTTCTGACTAAAGAAGAGATTAAATTCCTCATGGAGTCATTGCTATACATCGAAACGCTTGGAGGCGGTAAGAACGCAGGCTATGGACAGGTTAAACTTTTGGACTTTGATCTTCTAAAAATTGAAGTTATCAAGACCGTAAAAAGAAACAATGGTATCTATAAGGTCAATGAAGAAATCGAAGCGGAATCAATTGAATTTGATGAAATTGAGGATTGGAGGACAATTTTAGACGCATTAGACGCTTGAAGGGAGATAAATGATCGAAGACTCTGCAATATTCTTCTACTCTTCTTTTTTCTCATCCATGACGGTATGCTTCTCTCACATTGTGAGGAGCACGTTCTTGCGTATGAGACTGAACCATCTAAGAGGTCCCACGCCTCTAGTATTGATGGGGATGGATGACAGCCAAGGGACGATAAAAGTGATATCCAATTTACGAAGAAAAGGTAAAAAAACCGATACGTTTAGATATCCCGTTAAAATGTTAATAACGGGATACTATTCATAAAGAGGAATAACGATGACAAAAAACTGGATTAAATTACTGGGGATAACTAAAACACCTGTAGTCGCTAAGAGAAATCGGTTTGGACTCAAAAACATCGGTATCGTCACCATTCAAGGGCGCCCACGAGTGTTTGGCAAACTTACAAAGGGTGAAAGACGAGCACCTATGACTTTTAGGGCTTGGTATGGCAATATTGAAGTCATCGCTCCAGAATATAAACTTGATGAAGCACTTGCCCTAGATAGCATCGGAAGATACACCCATGAAGGCATGGGGCAAATACAATGGCAGGAAATGAAAAACTTCAAAAGAAACCCCTCTATTCTCCAAAAAAAATCAAGATCAGAAAAATGCTTCCAACAAACTTCTCAGATGCAATGCAAAAACTGATGATCGCCATGCTTCTCCACGATTTCGTCAATACTGAAAGACATCCAAGTAAAATCTATACAGAGGTCAAAATCTCCGATGACTATATCTATCAATTGGTTAAGAATCATCATAATTACGAATTAGATTACAGAGAGTTACCTTTACTTTCCACCCTACAATACTACGATAGATTTTCCTCCAGCATCTCACGAAAATTCAGGTTCTCCGCTCCTTCACGTTACCGCGTAACTGAAACAACAAAAATTCATTTTGATACCCTAAAAAAAGAGATCGAAACACGCCAATACTCTCTTTATGCCCTCTATTCCTATATCTATAAGTCTCAAACACTTAATCGGATCAATGAAGCACTCAAATTCGGTTTTTCATCATTAAAAAATCACTTACTCTTAATGGTTAATCTCTACATAGATGACTTAGGAGGCTTTTAGAAGTATTTAACATGGAGCTTAAAAAATGATCTGCATAATACTTTTACTTTTCATAGTTGCTGGACAATATGCCAACTACAAGACGGAATGTTCCTCGCAACACGCGGAGAACACGTTCTTGTGCATGAGACTGAACCCGAGAGGTCTGACGCCTTCTACGACGGGAATGGATGACAGGTATGAGGACGAAAAAAGTCACAAACGCCGGAGTCGTGCTTTAATCATTGCTGGAAAAACTTTCAACGCATATGATTTAAAGCGTACAAAGCTTTTTCCTGTTTTTCTGAAAGAATAGGAAATCGGAATTTCCTTGAGTCGATATCCTTTTCTTAGTAAATCGATTGTAAGTACTTGTGCATAATTATAATCGTGCACAATCTCCAAATTTTGTAGAGCACGTTTACTAAATGCCCGTAGACCAGTTTGTCCATCTGAAATTCGTCGCCCCGTAAATAACATAAGAAGTGCCGTCAAAAACAGGTTTCCAAGTCGTCTTTGGACTTTCATTTTAAGTATTGATCCCATAAATCGTGATCCTAACACATAGTCAGCTTCATTGCGTAAAATCAATTTAATTAATGCTGGAATTTCTTCTGGTGTATACTCACCGTCAGCATCTAACATAACAGCCATATCAGCCCCGTTTTCTAATGATTTTTCGACACCAGTCCGTATTGCTGCCCCTAGACCTCTATTAACTTTATGTGACACAATTAAATCTGCTCCTGATTCTGCTGCTAAACGTTCAGTGTTATCTTTAGAGCCATCATTTATGACAAGAGTGATAATTTCAACATTGTTTATTTTAATATTATTAGCTCTATGAATGACTTCAGCGATCGAATTTTCTTCGTTATAAGCAGGTATCATAATAAAAAGTGACTTTTTTTTGGCTAACTTTTTATTTTTAGTTTTTTCCATTGATTTCGCCGTCTTATGATGCTTCTGCATAATAGGGGGATATGGTTTAATTGTTCTAGTGAATGATACACCACAAGAATATGTTCACAAATTAAAAAGTTTCCTCAGTCGAGTATTCTTTGCATAGACATTTCTTCGAAAGATCTCTAAAAGAATGGGAATTCCAAACAAGGCTAGAAAAGATACTCCAGCAGCGAAGGCAAACTTTTCTTCGTATTTTAATTCAATAGTGAAATCTCCAGTTTGATTTATATTCACTTGAATAAATCCATCTACATTTTTTGAAACATCTACTGGGATGCCATCGACATAGGCTGTCCAATATGGAAAGTATGCCTCTTTGATGATTATTTCTGCAGGTCTAGTAAGGTCCTGAACCTCAATCACAAATTTTTCAGCGGAATACCTTCTGAGTACGCATTTATCGATCAAGTAATCTGGATTTGTAGTAATCATGCCGACTTTGAATTTCGCTTTGTAAATAAAGATGCCATCAGCGTATAACTCCAAAGTGAATTCATTTAGTGGAATAAGGTCTGCATACTGTGCATCTCCAAGAAGTATCCATCCAATAGCAAGATTTTCAGCATTTTCAATAAGGTTACTCCAAATTTCTGTTCTATTTGCGTCTAGAGACAGGTAATTAATAGAATAAGATCTTATCGATCGAATTGGTGTTAATAAACGTCCTTGTGGGTACCAGCCGTCAATGATCGACTTATTACCACCAATTACCGGAAAAGAATAGATCCAGTTAGGACAATGAATCGGTAAGATTCTTCCAGAATCCTTTTGACTTTCAAAATAAGTAAACACTTCATTTGGAAACTCATGATTTTCACGATACAAAGTGGGATCCGTAGTATGCCTTTGTAATTGAATGGAATTCAAAGCGAGTAGGGATATCATCAAACCAGTGAATACTAGAAACCTCCGCTCTTTCGTATGGACAGGATAGAATGAGTGGATGTTGACAGAATTAAAAGTAGTTAGAATATGATTTAATATGAATCCTCCAAGGATTGCTAAAGGAATCGAAGAAAACAGGATAAAACGGTCAGGGTCCAATTTTTGCCAATAAGGTAATAATTGATATAATAATGCTTCATCGCCTTGTCCTAGCCAAAAAAATAGGACAAACCAGATAAGACAGAAAATTACCGATGATGCTTTCTTTTCAAAAAACTTTGTTGCATTGATTGAAGGAATCTGGAAAATCAGAGTTAGAACTACAAAGCCAAGTAAAAGCAAATATATGATGTCTAAAAGATCTTGGAAGATTATATAGGAGGAGAATGAGACAAAAGCAAGAATTGAAAAGAAGAATACAAGAAAGAAACTACTTTTTTGAAAAAATCTCTGAAGCAATCCTTCAAGATGCTTTTTGAATGACGCAACCACTAAAAACACGCCTGCGAAAAGCATAAGCAAAACTTGTCCAAGTCCAATAGATTTGATATCTGTTAATGTGTCAAAGAGGGTATGTGATCCCAGGATGGACCTGTTAATAAAGGGATTTTCTTGTAATTGATTTAAGTTTAGCACAAATGGAAATGTCCAAAATGCCGCGATAATAAATGCACAAATAAGCACAGATAAACTTACTAGAAAACTCTTTGAGATTTTGACTCCATTCAATCTCTGATAAAGAATATAGATTGGAAAAAGCAAGCTGATGTACACAGCGGTCAGATGGTGAGTAAGAAAAATGCTGCCTAACAAAACGTAAGATAATACAAAATATTTTGTTCCTTTCATACGGAAGAATATTCCAAAGAATAGACAAACGAGTGGAATAACTATGATGTTTGGGTATCTATCCATCCTCATCAAGTTTAATAAAACTTCAGGTATTCCACTAAACAATAACGCTGCAAAAACCCCCACTCCTTTTTTAAATTTAAGTCCCTGGGTTAACGTATAAACTGCTAACGGAGTTACTAATGCGTAGAAGATGATTTCAATTAGTTTATAAGCGAGGAGAGGCGGGACGCCAAATTGCATTACAAAAACCGCAATGTGGTAGCTCAATGGAGGATAAAATAGAGAAATCGGATAGCCACCGTACCATGCATCGCTCCAACTCGGAAAATGACCGAACCTTTTTGTAAACTCAAAAATATAGATACATTTGAATAAATGGCTGTTTGAATCGATTCCAGAAGGAATTCCCTCATACAGTCTTGGTAGTGTCAATAGAAAATTTATGATAACAACGACGACAAGACCAATCCGGTACTTCTTAATTGCATTTAACCTCATTTTAAGGACCATGTGGGTTCTTCAAACATAGGGGAATATTTGAGGCGCTTGACTAGAGAACAATGCCGATTGACTCTTTGGGTGGAGGAATTCCAAATAGATAACTTAAAGTTGGTGCAAGGTCTAATATTCTGACTTCTTTATCGATTTTTACACCTTTTTTAATTGTATGACCCCATATAATAAAAGGCACTTCTCGTTCGCCTTTGTCCCAGTGTCCATGTGCACCGATACCTCGATGAGATTGTCCATGATCAGCCATAATGACGATGACTGAATTCTTAAGTTTATCCTTCTCCTTCAGCCATTCAAGAAATTCTGAAATCTTTTTATCAGTTTCTTCAATTTTTTGCAGATACTCTAGGGATGAACTGCCGAATACATGACCCGTCTGATCAGTTGAAATGAGTTGAATTACGAGTAACTCTGGATCTTCTTTTTCAATGATTGATTCTGCTGTCTTAAAAATGACTCCATCGATTAGGTCGTTGGGACAAACAGCGCTCACTGTTTGTACAATTTTTTCTCCAAATGCATCAATAAGATGCGCAATTGCAACCATCCGACCTTTCATGTTATTTTTTTCTAGTGTATCGAAAATAGATTCCACTTTAACTCCTTTTTTCCCGAAAAACGACTTGAGTACCAAATTACTTGTCACACCATGTTTTTCTTTGCCAGCACCAGTAAACATGCTTGAGAAACAAACAACTGTCCTTGCAGGGTAAACTGTCCTCATATTAGAATATTCAGTTCCTTCGTTACGTAAATAATCAATAGTAGGAGTATCAGCTTCTTCTAACCGATCCCTTCGGCATCCATCAATTACAATGACATATATGCGGTCAACAAGTCGTTCATTATTTATAATTGTTGTATGAACTCCAGTTTCTCTTGGGATAATCCTAAAGTAGAGTAGATGAGATAAAAGTCCCATAGAAACTGCAAGTATCAATAAAATAAGGTAAGGTAGGAATAAATTATCAGTCAAGGTAGTTATAGGATTACGAAGTAAAAACGTAAACAAAGATACCGTGATAAAAATTTTTGGAAGTTGTTCGAGTGAATTTCCACTTGTCGAATCAGGGTTTTCTAAGACGAGTTTCCAAAATCTTCTAAAATTTGTGAGAGACGTGCCAACTCGAAAATGATAATAAATAGACCCCCATAGAAAAACGGTGAAGAAAAAATAGAATATTAAGATCAAAATTGAAGAGATTAAATCAATATACTGAAAAATAAGGAAGAAAACACCTAAAAGAACCCAAAGAAATACTCGATACTTAAGAGGAAAATCAAAGATTATGAACACGACGAGAAAAGGAATTATAAACAAGACCGATGAAATAAGGCTAGTATTGCTATAATTAATTAATAATATTAAGAGACCGTCCATAGGAAAAAAGTTTGCGCCCACCAAAATAAGAAAAGGAATAATTATTACACGCAATAAGATAATAAAAACGGAAAATATCAAAAAGAAGGACTTCCCTTCATTAAGTAAATTCCACATACGTGCCGCATAAATTTCTAGGCGCTTCAACCCATGCGTTTTCTCAATAGATTCGCAGGAATCTGTTGCTGATGTCGGGACAGATGGAATTTCTTGACTTGTGCTTTCAAGTGTTTCTTTAGCTATGACCTTACTTAGAACTCTGTCAACTATAATGCCAATAATGATTATGACTATGAACAGAACAATAAACAGAGGGAGTAAACTCACCTTAAGTTTTAAGATCTCTTGACCAATAGCAACTATTATAGACACTCGAACAAATGAGCAAAACAGTGTTATAGGGAAATATTTTTTCCAAGGGTATTTTGTTGCCCCACAAACGAAATTCATAGGTCTAAATGGAAGAAATGGTATGCAACGAGTTGCAATAAGAAGTGGATCGCCACGTTTGTTAAAAAACCTTATCATACGTTCAATCTTCTTCTTTTCTAAAAGTTTACGTATCCATGGGACTTTCTCGGAGAGTAGATATGTGTAGGAATACGAGATCATGGAGCCTATAACAATGCCAACCGTCCCGATGATTATCGTGAGAAGCGGAGGAACTGCAGTAAGTAAAAGCACCACAAAGAACTCTAATGCTAATGCGACGATCGGAATAGCTTCAATTGATATGAGTATAAAGAAAACTATAATGACGGTTAAGAGTGTTGGATCAAGTTCAAAAGCCATGACATCTCGTTCCTACGATTTTTTTATATGGAAGTTTTTGAAAATGTTATGTGACAACTTAAGAGTTCATTTAAAAATACTTACCTTATGTTTGCGGGGTTTTTGTATTGATTAAGAACAAAGCAGAATTAATTAAAAATGCACGTAATGAAAAGGACAAACAGTGCAGAGAGATCTTACTTGATATCGTAGAAAAGGCAATTAATTCAGTCGATCCAAAAAATGCAATCCAAAAATATGTACAATTTGAGCGAGAAGATAACATCTTACATATTGAAAACTATGACTTTGATCTCAAAAAACTGCAAAGGATCTTTGTTGTAGGGGGAGGTAAAGCTAGTGGAACTATGGCAGAAGCATTGGAAGCAATCCTGGGAGATAAAATAACCTCAGGTGAGATAAATATCTTACGAGGGACAAAATCAAGTTTTAAAACGAAGTCAATTAACTTGAATGAAGCAGATCATCCAGTTCCTTCAATTGATGGCATAAATGGTGTTAAGAAAATGTTAGACTTAGTGGGTCAAGCTAAAGAGGATGATTTGATTATTGCATTGATCTCAGGAGGTGGATCTGCTTTAATGCCAGCTCCAGCAGGAGAAATTTCGTTAGAAGAAAAACAGCAAATCACAAAGGATCTTCTAAAATCTGGAGCTACAATTCACGAGATTAATACCATCAGAAAACACATTTCGAATTTTAAAGGAGGGCAACTTGCAAAGCATGCTTGTAAACATGGCGCTTCATTGATTAGTTTAATCTTATCAGACGTGGTAGGTGATCCTCTGGATTCCATTGCATCAGGTCCTACTGCCCCTGATGAAACCCATTATCAAGACGCAATTGCAATTCTTCAGCGCTATAAACTCTGGGATGAGACACCAGAGACTATAAAAAGACGTTTAAATGATGGACTCGCTCAAAAAATCCCAGAAACACCCAAAGAAATGACTTCTTCTTGCCATAACGTTATAATCGGTAGTAATTTTAGCGCTTGTACTGCTGCGAAACTTAGAGCAGAAGAACTTGGATTAAATAGCCTCATTCTAACATCATCATTGGAAGGTGAAGCGCGTCAAATCGGCATTGCTTTTGCAGCAATAGCAAAAGAAATTCATACGCATGGACACCCACTCCCTAAACCATGTGCCATCATAGCAGGTGGAGAAACGACAGTAACAGTAACTGGAACTGGAAAGGGAGGGAGAAATCAAGAGGTCAGTTTGGGGGCGGCCATAAAAATAGGAGGAAAACTGGAAGGAGTTGCTTTTGGATCCATTGGTACTGATGGAATCGATGGACCTACTGACGCAGCAGGTGCGCTTATTGGTCCTTCAACAATATTGAGAGCAAAAGAGAAGGGATTAGAGCCCCAAAAACGTTTAGAAAACAACGACGCCTATCATTTTTTCCAAGAGCTCAGCGATTTGGTACTTACTGGGCCAACTGGCACTAATGTGATGGATCTGATCATCTTAATATGTATTTAAGAATATCGAACTTCAGATCTTCAAGGTGGATTGGTTTTCAAGCAATTCGTTTAAATAACTTCTCCAATTGTTTACTACTTATTCGTATCAGAGTTGGTCGACCATGAGCACAGGTATATGGATTTTCAGTTTGAAATAGATTTTTTATTAAGGATAGGCTTGTATCGACTGAAAGTTTCTCACCGGCCCTTATGGCGGAGTGACACGCCATCAATTTAATTATTGCTTCCTTCAGTGTTTCTTTGTTTTCCAGATCGCCAGATGAGAGTAATTCCTCAACCATTTCCTTTATTTCCTTAACATCTACAGGACCGATTGGCAGACTACGAATAACGAATGTTGTTCCTCCAAAGTGTTCAATATTGAGCCCATATTCATTTAAAATATCTAAATTGTCTTTTAGCATCTCGCTTTCGTGTGATTTAAGTTCTATCTTTATTGGGGCGAGAAGGTCCTGAGTATCTATTGAGTTCATGTATTTTTTGGTTAGTTTTTCAAGTTGCACACGCTCATCTGCAGCGTGTTGATCTACAAGTATTAGCCCTTCTTTGTCTTGAAATATAAGATAAGTGAAATGAGCCTGACCTAGTAGGACTAGATCCCCTAATTTATCTATAGTAAAGTCCTTCCTTAGAGGTGCTACAGACTCTGCTGATGAATCGAAGTAACGTAGTGGTGGAGTTATTGAAGGGCTTTCGGATTTACTCATAGTCATTTTCATAATATCTTCTGACTTACTTGTATCATGACCAACAGTTTCTTCGATTAGAGCATCTGGATGTATAGTTGTTCTTAAAAGCGGTTCTTCTCTAATCTCTACGGAAGGAATATGGTCCTTTTCGGCTAGTGCGTTAGAAATTGATGTTTTAAGCGCCTCAAAAACTAGTTTTTCTTTGCTAAAACGTATTTCACGTTTTGTTGGATGAACATTAACATCGACTTCTCTTGGGTTTATTTCTAAATTGAGAATTATAATGGGATGTCTCCTTTTTTCCAGTAATTGACCATAAGAATTTTCAATACTCTTCGTAAGTTGGCTATCTTTAATATATCTAGAGTTCACAAAAATCGATTGATAAGAGGTATCTCCTCGTGTTAAATTTGGACTTGAGATATATCCAGTTATTTTAATGTCATCTGCTGAATAATCGACTGAAATCATCTCTTGAGCAATATCTTTCCCGTAAATATCAGTAATTCTACCAAGAAGTGTTTTACTTGGAGTACTAATAATATCTCTATCATTATGAATAAGTTGGAAATAGATAGTTGAGTAACGTAGTGCATAATGCCGTATAACGTTAAAAATATGGTTAAACTCAGTTGGGGCAATTTTCAAGAATTTTTTTCGTGCAGGTGTGTTGTAAAAGAGATCACGAACAAAGATCATCGTTCCAATTGGAGAAGCAACTTCTGATTTTTCTTTGATTATTCCACCTTCTGCAATTATTTTAGTACCAGTAGTTTGATCTTCAGTCCTTGTAACTAATTCCAGCCGTGAAACAGCGCAAATACTTGCTAATGCTTCACCCCTAAAGCCTAATGTAGAAATATTCGTTAAGTCTTTAGCAGTTCTTATTTTTGAGGTTGTATATCGAAGGAGAGCTAACTCAGCGTCCTCTTGTGACATTCCAACTCCATTATCTGAAACATAGATTGATTTTTTTCCTCCTTCTTGGATTTTAACAATGATTTTTGTTGCACCTGCGTCAATTGCATTTTCGACTAATTCTTTAACGACTGCTGCTGGGCGCTCAACCACTTCTCCCGCGGAGATCTTGTTGATGATTTCTTCCGATAAAACAACAATTTGACTCACAGAGACATCACTCATAAGTGTATTTATTATCTTCTTCATTTAGTTTCTTTTTCAATTCATGGAGTGCATTCAGGGCATTTAAAGGCGTAATATTATCTAGATCTATTTTTTTAAGTTCATTAATTATCTTATCACCCAGAATATGCTCTGGAGAAATTTCTTCCATTGGATCTAGCCTTTCTTTTTTATTAGAGTTTATTTTGTTAACATCAAAAAGTGTTAGCTGTGTTAATTCAGGTTTATCGGTCGGAAGCTTTTTTGATTTCAGAACTGTTGGAGTTTCTGAACTTTCAAACACATCTAAAATCTCCTTGGCTCTAGTTACGACCGTTTGAGGTAGCCCAGCGAGTCGTGCGACTTCCACTCCGTAACTTTTGTCAGTCCCACCTTCCAAAATTTTGTGTAAAAACAAAATTTCCTGCCCTTTTCTTTTTACCGCAAACTGATAATTCTTTATGCGAGGATAATATCCAGCTAATTGGTTTAGTTGATGATAATGCGTTGCAAAAAGCGTTTTACCGGCAGAATGCGAGTTTTGATGCAAAAATTCTGTAATTGCCCATGCCAAGGCCATCCCATCATAAGTTGACGTGCCACGACCAACTTCATCAAGTATAATCAGGCTTTTCGCTGTTGCATTGTTAAGAATATTAGCTACTTCAACCATTTCAACCATAAACGTGCTTAGTTCCATAGCGATAAAGTCCCATGCCCCTACTCTTGTGAAGATACGATCACATAATCCAATTTTTGCGAGATTATTAGCTGGAACAAAACATCCAATATGAGCCATTAGTACAATTAGAGCAACCTGTCGAAGATAAGTTGATTTTCCAGCCATGTTCGGGCCTGTAATGATCATTATTTGGTTTCCATGTGAATCTAAATGCGTATCATTTGGAATAAAGTTTTCTTCGCCAAGTACTTTTTCTACAACTGGATGTCGTCCACCTTCGATATTTATGTGGTCACTATCCAGAATAGTTGGTTTGATATATTGGTTCTGTGATGCGATTTCAGCAAAAGTGGATATAACATCTAAAATAGCAATACTTTGTGCGTTTTCTTGAATTTTATCAATCTGTTTAGCTATTTCCTGTCTTATCTCGCAAAAAAGTTCATATTCGAGATTTTTGATTTTTTCATCAGCACCGAGGATTTTATCCTCCCATTGTTTTAATTCTGACGTTATGAATCGTTCAGAATTAACCAACGTTTGTTTACGAATATAGTTTTCCGGAACCTTACCTTTTCGAAGAGCCGCTTGTGTTATTTCAATATAGTAGCCAAAAACGTTATTAAAACCTACTTTGAGTTTATCAAACCTCGTTCGGCGTCTTTCTTCCTTCTCGTATTTAAGAATCCAATCTGTTCCTTCGGAAAGGACGCTTTGAAGTTCATCAAGATGTTCATTAAAACCGGGTTTGATAATGTTACCCTCACGAACAGAAGAAGGGCAATCTTCTTTGATGGATCGCTCAATTAGTTGAACTAAATCTGATAGATTGTATAGATGGTCTTTTAGTGTTGAAATTAATTTAGAATCTATATTTAGGATATCTTTTAATGCTGGAATATACAATAAAGAATCCTTTAAAGCTAGGAGATCCCTACCATTTGCTTTTCCTAAGCCAACTTTACTGATTATTCGTTCAATGTCACTAATATTCGATAGAATTTCTCTTAAATTAGCTTGCAAGAGTGTATTTGTTACAAAAACGTCTACAGCATCTAATCTTTCTTGAATTTTCTCTTTGTCATTTAGTGGATGCCTTAACCATTTTTTAAGAAGACGGCTGCCCATAGGTGTATGAGTTCGATCCAAAATCTCAAGTAGGGTGAACTGTGATGTACCATCTCTTAAATTTTTAAAAACTTCAAGACTTCGAAGAGTTTGGTCATCTAGCATCATATATTCTTTTAAGGAATAAGGAACGATTTTAGTGATATTATACAGCTCGCTGCTTTTCTGTGTTTCTCTAAGATAATGAATTATCATTCCTGCAGCGCAAATACCCAATTTAAGTGACTCAATCCCAAAACCGTCAAGACTTATTGTGCCGAAATGAGAAGTTAACAATTTGTATGTTTCTTCATAACTTGAATAATAGCTATCTATAGGCGTTATGATTCTTGATTGATCTTGACTTATTATTGATTTCAAATCCATGTCATCAAGCAAACTTTCTGGTATCAGAATCTCGGCGGGATTTAATCGGTTTATTTCATTCTTAAATTCTTCAAAAGCATCAGTTCCTGTAAGTTCGGTAACTAAAAACTCTCCTGTTGAAATATCTACCATAGCTAGACCGATATGCGAACCTTTTCGCACCAGTGATACGAGATAATTGTTAATTTTCCCATCTAGAAGCTGATCTCCAAATATTGTTCCAGGAGTGATTACTTGAACGACATCTCTTTTTACTATTCCTTTCGATGCCTGAGCGTCTTCTACTTGGTCGCATATAGCAATTTTGTAGCCCTTTCTGACAAGTTGTAAAATATATTTTTCGACAGCATGTAGCGGAACACCAGCCATCGGGATTTTTTCATTTTTTGTTTTTTTGGCTGTGAGAGTGATATTCAACTCCTTATGTCCTAGCGTCGCATCTTCATAGTACAGTTCATAGAAATCACCAGCTTGAAAAAATAAGATTGTGTCTGGATTTTGTTTCTTGAACTTCTTCCATTGCTTTATCATCGGAGTGGACATTGAAAATC
This sequence comes from Candidatus Borrarchaeum sp., assembly GCF_019058535.1. Lineage (NCBI taxonomy): Archaea > Promethearchaeati > Candidatus Borrarchaeota > Candidatus Borrarchaeia > Candidatus Borrarchaeales > Candidatus Borrarchaeaceae > Candidatus Borrarchaeum > Candidatus Borrarchaeum sp. The sequence continues at coordinate 23,282 of NZ_JAHPYX010000269.1, read as the reverse complement.
TCCTAATATTAGTTGGAATTTCTATTTAAAAGATAATTGCCTCTAAAAAAGAACATACGAATAAAAATAAGGGAAAAGAGGCCACACCTTAGAAAAAGATCTACGCTATGGATAAACTTAGAAATACCGACAATAATAATTTTTAAGATATTCTAGATCGTTCTAAGTCTTTGGCTAGTTGCAGATTCTCCCTTAAAATACTAAAGAGTGAATCCAAAGTTTTTTCAGTTTCAAGTATTCCATCTTGAAAATTAGCGAAGGCAAGAAGGGTGCTGTTTTTGATAGTTTCTTTGATATCGTTTTGCGCATCACTTAAATATAGAGGAAGGGTCTTTGATAAATCGATTAAGGCCCCATCACATTTTTCTAAAAGAATTTCTTCTTCTAGTAATTGATTTCTTAAAGAAGTAGGGATATCTGATTTGAACTCCATACCATTAATATCTTCAGCTAGCAGAATAAGGTTTCTTAGCTGCTCTGACATGCTTTCGAGTAGAGTTTGTGAATCATCAAAAATGCTAGCATGTTTGTCCCTTAATCCTTTAAGTGTCTCAAGATTTACAGTATTCTCCGCGGGAATACTTTCTGCTGCATCCAGGAGTTTGGGAAGTTCTCCTTTAATAAATTCTGCCAACTTGGCTTGATTATCAGTATATGCTCCACGCAGAGCTTTAATTTTTTTAATCCATTGCCTTAAGGCAACTTCAAGTGTTTTTTCCTTTCTGAATTCTACTGTCATTATTCACCCTCAATCGAAACTGATTCTTTCAATTAAATGGTGTTTTAACACCACCAAAAAAAACAGGGGAGACTAATCTTTCCATATTGATCACCGCAATTGTATTCCCTGCTTTGGCAGGGGAATGAATTGCGTCCTAAATGGTATCTTTGTTAATATTTTGAAATCTTCTTTCTTACCACTTCTTGAGATTCTTTTACCTGTCTTATAACAATGTAAACTTAACCGGTTATTCCGGTTTCCGCCTATATAACATAAACCGTGTTTTTTGTGACGTATTAAAGTGCCTTTTTTCAGATCCAGCGACATAGTCCCACCATATCGTCGTCTGACACCGCCTTTACTGCATTTAAATCTGTGTAACTGCCTCCTATGAAACTGTAAAGGTACTATATAATACAAACTCTTTGTAGTCGGAAATAATGCTCCGGTAATCGCCGTTGCAAGCACCCAAGCATCAATACAATGTGTTTCAAAGACCGGTATTGACTTACCATTCCGCTTTTTCAATCCAAATAGTTCTCGTAAGCGTTTGGTTTCATTACCTTGCGCAAGTATTACAATTAACCCCAGATTTTTTAATTCGGAATAAAAATAGTTCTTTCCGACCTCTAATGGACTGAAATTTCTATTCCATCGTTGCTGGTTTTTCTTGGTGACAGCACGTATATCTTCTACAACCGCATATCTTAAAGGCAGTATTTTGCATAACTGGCGAATAATTCGTAATTTTACGTCCCAGCGTGCCTTGGTTGACGGCGGAAGTAAAGATTGATTTGTTCGTCTATGTTTTTTACATTTTCGCCTTCGTGTTTTTCGGTTTCTACGCGCCCGCCTAGCATTTCTTCGTTTTTCGATTGCTTGTTTCACCCAGGTAACTGACTCAGACATTATATTAACTACTGTATCATGTTTGCCAACTACCGAAAAGCCCTCAAACTGCGTACCAGGATCCACGCCTACGGCTAAGGGTTGTATAACGGGCATTTGTGGGTCAAATTGTAGATGAAGGTAGAAGACACCTAGTTTGTTGCGTTTTTTGATGGCCTTTCCTTGCGCTAACAGTTTTCTCGCCTTTGTTGGTCGACATGGCATTAAGGGTACATTGCTTTTGCTGACGACAGGAATTCTACCGATTGCGGTCTCCCTGTCAGAGTCAAGTTTCCCTTCGCCAATGCCAAGCAGGTTTAGGGTCTCATTGAGAGCCATGACATTCAGTGGTTCTGTCGAAGAGGAGGGGACTAGGGAGGCATCCCCGACATTCTTATAGCCTGCAAGGCGTAGTTCTTCCAGAAATTGGCAAGAACTGAGGCTAGACAAAATTTGCATTGCTACCACCATCACAAACCCCGCTGAAAAAAGTGGGGCTTTTGACCATCCGGAAATGCTTACACAAAAGAACTCTTTGAGCATACATAGATCAAGTCGGGATATATACTCTCATTAAATAATTAGTTAGAAAACATTATAACATTTTCCAAATTTTAAAAGATTTTTATATAGCAATTAGATGTCTAGAAGCCAAGAAATAATGTGGTTAAAGACGGCTTCCACAGTGTGGACATGCTTTGAAATCTTCTTTAACGGGTTTTCCGCAATTTGGACAATATGGAAGAGGCTCTGAACAATAAGGGCAGAACCGGTAAAGTTCTTTTAAAGCAGAATCGCAATTTGGGCAGATAATCCAATCAGCAGGCGTTGAAGGTCCTTCTTTCTCTTTTAAAACTGATGGAACTTCTGAAACTAACGAATCATTATTAACTGGTGCTACAGATTCGGGCTCTGAAAGCATCCTTCTTTTTTCTAGCATTTTTTTGAAACGTTCTTGTTCTTCCTTTAGTTCATCCTTTTTCTTCTTTTTTTCAGCGTTTAAAATTGATTTAATTGATTTCTTCGTGGAAATGGAATCATTTTTGATGATACATTCTACTAATGGGATTTGGATCTGATCTAATCCATTGATCTCCTCAGATAGTTTGACTTCTAGAATTACAGTACCAATAAATTGAACAAATCTTTCGATCGTGCCAAAAGGTTTCCCCTTAGAATCATAGATCGCTGAACCAAGAAAACCGATATAACCCATCTCTGCATTAGCCTCCTGGAGCGGGGAGATCAACTCAAACAGGATCGCCCAAATATTCTAATTGTATCTTTGTTTGCCTTACTTATTATTTTATCGCATTAATCATTCTTTATAGAGGGGACTTGAACTATAGAATTGAGACATAAAGATCCATTTAGAGTTATAGATAATCTAAAGTGATAATTAGCGTGCCTATTATTTCTGCAATCAAATTTTCAAAAAGCTAGGGATCTAGATTCATATAAAAAATCTAAAAATATAAAAAAATAAAGGAATAGAAAAGGTTACGCAGTGAGCTACCTCGTGCTAACGCATTGAGGCTTCCTGCTTCTACGACAGACTCGATCCCCTTGCGGGTTACGGAGGTCTTATCTCCACAGGCTTAACATCCCTACGCCCCGTAGGTACTTTGAACTATCGTTCTGCCATTGAAGTATGCACCTTGCGTACAAGTATACGTATTATCCCTCCAATAACCGTTACTATCTTCGTTATACCATCTATATAACTACAGGGAGACCCCTCGATGCACGTGATGAAAGTGAACACTCACTCCTGCCATTCATCACACGCTGAAACTGAAGTGCTTTCTTGATTAACTACTCAAGAGAGGCATAATTATGAAAATAACTGACGAACTCTTAACAGAACTCGAAAATGAACTTCCTGAACTGGATGTCAAAGAAATTGATATATCGATCTTAATATTCGAAAGCGAAGATCCATACAAATTAGAGTTACTACTTGAAGTATTCCCAACGGAATTTTTTAACTATTATACATGGAATAAATGGTGTCTAACAACGAACGAAACCTTAGAAGGGGATGGTTAGGATCGTGTCTATAGCGACGTTCGCATCTTCTTCCGCGCAGAAAAAAAACTAGACGTTTCGTCTTATTTATAAAAAGAAGAAATATTGATTAGCATCGCTGATGAATTCAAAAAAATTACGAAATTAGAAACTCATTTACCCAGAAAAACACCAAAGATTGATCTTGACTTATTTATGAAAATAAAAGATTTGAACTCAACAATTAGACTTACAAAATAAAAAAAAATGTGAGGGGGTACAATTACGCAGTAAGAAGCGCTTGTGCTTCTTTGGCTTTATATACAGCCCCAGGCTCGCCTTTAATGGAATATTTAATCTCCACCATTTGATCGGGTCGGATATCTTGAATGGCCCATTCTAAGACAGTAAAGCTTTTACCTTCAATTAGCCTCGGTTTTTGATCGGTAACTGCTGGAGTACTTGATACCAATTTAAAGCCTTCAGGCAGGATATCCTTGACACTAATATCGGGCAAGCTTGCCTCATCATCAGTCACTAGTGCAAGTTCCCCAGGCTTCATTTTATTCTTGTAGTATATCGCAATTGCATATTCGCCTTTGGTCGCACCTTCTTGGATAGATTTTCCAACACGTACCTTACGCCAGACATATGGCTTTACGCCAATCTTATCTTCTGCACTAGCACGTAGTTCTTCTCCTGCTGGAAACGGTACCAAAACATTACCTATTACATCAACTTTTGAAGTAAATTCTTTGCCGGGCTCAGGAGACATTGGTTGAAGATCATAGTTTATCTCAATGCACTCTTTTGGCTTGATTGCACGGATTGCGTCTGCTTTATTGACGTTCTCAAGTAAAATGGTTAATTTTCTTTCCTTCTTAAGATCTTTCTCTCTTGGGGGCGTAGTCCTTATTGATCTTGTAATATCTACTTTATCTGCACCTGGTCGAACAATATATGCTTTTACAGTACCTGGGTCAACATCAAAGCCGGGAGGGATCGTTTCATTGAAAGTTAAGTCATCTAATGGTGCTGAACCAGTATTGCATGCCTTTAATGTTGTTACATTCGCCTTTTTTTCGGCAGCGCTAACTTCCTTTAGTCTATACGCCTTTTCTACTTCCATATCTGCGATGGTAACTACACCACCGTATTGTACTACAGAGCCAGTGAGTTCCCTCAGAAACATGCTTTTGACTGAGAAATCAACTTTTTGACCAAAACTGGGCAGTTTCATAATCGGTTCTTCTTTTGGATCCGGGAACACAAAGCTTTTGGTCCATTTATTCTCAGTATCCGGGCTAAGCGTTATGTCAAGGCGCTCCTCGTCAACTATCAGATGTTGCCGTTTATCCGAGCGTTTCTTGAAGATGTGTTCTTCGGCTGTCTGGCGATAGACCTCCACTTCACGAAGCAAGACTTCAAAGGTGGACAGGTTTTCGAACTCGACCGCACAGTTCCAGCGACCGGGACTCATATCCATCTCATCCTTATCGATCCAGGTCACGTTTTTGGTGTAACCATCCGATCCCATAAATGCAATACCTGATATCGTCATATCGGGCGCTACATAGCTGGCAGTGATATCACCTAGTTTTAGAGGATCTATCGTTTTTGCACTCATTGGAACTTTAAAGGTCATTGATTGAGCGCCATTAGGATCTAAACTTAACCCTGACCACACAACTTTTTTGTCTTCTAGTTTGGTGGTGCCTGCCTTGGCTTTTGCATCACTCGCGCTTCCAAATCCACCCAAGTCTTTTTCGACTGTTATATTTTCTAACTTTGTTTTTGATACATTGGTAGCTGTAACCGTTACTTCGGCAACAGTTTCTTTATCTTTTATTAGGACATTAGGTCCCTTTTCCTTTCCAGGGGTTGTGTTTACGGATACGTTAAGCGTTAGTAAAGGTTCTACTTCCTTTAAAGCGTACGATTTAGCACGAAATTCACCAGGTTCAAGTTCATAGACATCAATGTGGCATAAGCCGTCTCTAGCGGCTAAATTGGTCTTAGCAAGGTTTTCCCAATAGCTATCGATATCCCAAACTCTATTTTTCTTGTTCGGATTGTAAAAACCTATAAGACCTGTTGCTTCTGTTTTTTCAACCGTGCCATCTGCCTTAAATACAGCACTCGCGGTCTCAGAGTTGATCACTAGAACTCTTTTTTCATTTGATTCGCCAGCCTTTTTCCAAGCTGGGGTTACATCTTTCTCGGCAATAAGTTCAAGGTCTTCTTCTTTAAGATCAGCAACTACTCTCCCTCGTGGCACTTCGAATAAAAGTGTTCCTTCCTTAACCTTTGGAACATATTCCTTTGTCACAGGTTTTGGTGGTGCTCTTCGTTCTTCAAGTTCTTCTTCCTCTTCTTCTTCCTCTTCTTCGCTTTCCTTCTCATCGACTTCCTTAAAAGACATTGTTTGTCGCTCCTTATTCTTATTTTTTCATAGAAATTTATACATTATAAAAATATGCATAGATTCAACTATTAAAAGCTTCTTAACTTGGTATTTAGTTTATCTACATTACTGATAATTAGTTGTTATTGGTAATTAAAAAAAAATTAGTATATCATTATCTTGTTAGCTCGGTTTGTTTTACCTGAAATATCTAATTGCAAATATGAGGTATATTAGTAAAACCAGAAATGCCCCAAATGTGAGCCAAGTTGCAGGTAAGCCTGCTCCTGAAAGTATTACACCGATCACTGCGAATATTGTAGTGGCAAACCAAGCCCACTTCTTCATATACCATAATGCGCTGCCTACAGCCATCACAACAAGCGCTAGGAATATCCAACCAATTCCGAGAATCACTTCATTGCCTAACGCCCATGATGGTGTCGTAAGTAGTGCGAAACTTACTAACCCCACGAAGATTAAACCTCGAACTAAGACTATAATGCCGACAATATAGACTACAATTGCTAAAAGAGTAACGCCCAATGGTCTTTCTCTAGCCATGTCTTATTCACTCCATAAACTATTTTTTGCACCGTTTTTTGTAGATTCTATAATTTATCCCTTGTGGTATGTGCATTTCAAGACAGTTGATTTCCGAGTTGAACGGTTTTAGGTCGAGATTTTGAATGAAACAGAATCCCGCTTGCAACATCAACAAGATGTCTATATAATCTATGATATGGCGAATATCAGCCAAACCATTTTAGGAACCCCGAAAGAATTAGCATTAGTGATCCAAGCGCGCCCACGTTCGATAACCATGCCAGAAGATCGAAATTTAGCCCCTGCAGTGTGATAAATAGTGCGGCAAAGCCGAAGATGATGAGTACTACACTTGATTTAGGTATTGTCCATCTTACAAGTTCGCTTGCAATAAAAGCGATGATTGTTACCGCTAACAATATTAAACCTAAGACGAGAGTAAGAACGCCATTGGGAATACCTCCTAGTACTGCGTAGTAGCCAGGAATAATCAATGTAGTCCAAGAAAATAGAAGAAGAACAAGCGCACCTAAGATCGTATATGCATCAGAAGCTCCTTCTGCTTTATCTGAGGTCATTTTCTTTTAGTCCTCCTGTTTTTCCTCAATATCAATCAAAGAGAATACGGAAATGCTGTTATTTCGTTATGTGATAAATAGTTTTCCATTTCGATACAAATGCGTGTATGGTTCAGAAATTTACATGAAAATGCGTTAGACATGTAATGATTCAAGATTGAACCATTGAAAACATTTAAGACAAGAATGCTTATACTGCGATCACATGAAAAAAATATTCGCGATAATTCTGTGGTTGATTGGCGTTATTTTGCTCTGGTTTGCAACTCTGCTATATCCAGCGATATCTTTGCTGATCCCAGTCCCAGAAAAATATCTAACGAATATATTTTACACTGTTCTTGCGCTTGGTATCATTTATATTATATTTAAAGTAATTATTGAAGAGGCTGTTGTCAAAAGGATAAAAGAAACTAAAACAAAATATTCTTTCAACAAGCTTGTTTCAATTCTGTATATTATTGCATTTCTGGCGGTCTTAACTACAATTTGGATAGAACAACCGCAAACTCTTTTTGTTGCTTATGGTGTTGTTGCCGCTGGTATCGCTATCGCTCTACAAGATCTGTTTAAGAGCCTTGCAGGCGGAATAATCATCTATGTGAATAGACTTTACACTGTGGGAGATAGAATTGAAATCCAGAAGATTGTTGGTGACGTAATTGACATTCATATTTTATACACTACTATTCTTGAAATACAAGGATGGGTGGATGGAGATCAGCCAACAGGAAGGTTGGCAATAATTCCAAATAGTTACGTTCTATCAAGTACTATTTACAACTTCACTAAAGATCATAACTTTATCTGGGATGAAATTATGATCCCTATCACCTATGACAGTGACTGGAAGGTCGCATATGACACAATTATGACAGTTGTCATAGAAATCACAAAATATTTAGCAGAAAAAGCGGAAAAAGAAATCGAACAACTCGAAGAGATGTACTACATAGGTAAACGGATTGTTGAGCCAAATATATTTCTAAAACTGACGGATAATTGGATATCGTTTAATATCAGATTCGTGACGGAAGCAAAAAAAAGAAGATCGTTGCGTCACAAATTAAGCCAAAAGATTCTGGAAGAAATTCAAAAAAATGAGAGAATTAAAATAGCTTCTGCGACCATAGATATTGTTGGATTCCCAAAGTGAGCTCCATCACGCTAAAGCGATGAGGTTAGTCTATTGAGTTAGACTTACAAGATGACTTGTCGGTAAATCAATGCCATTTTCTTTAAATGCTTTGACTATGTTTCTGCGAATGTCACCTTCAATGCGTCCTCTCTGTCTAAAGTCTTCAATATTATAAATCAGTTTATATTGTTGAGCGAAGTCTTGAAACAGATCTGTTCTTATAACAGGGGAAGGATTTTCTAGAACACCTTCAACATCTTTAACCGCTTTGAGCACAATTGATTCTATCATAGTAGTATCAATTTCATATCCCGCTGTAAAGGTAATCGTTCGAATTATCGCGGGTTTTTGATCATAATTTATGAACTTATTTCTTAGAAAATCAGCATTAGGAATATACAATAAACCTTCTCCCTTTTCGACCTTTGTGTAAATAATTGTAATTTCTTTTACCTCTGCGATATCCTCGCCCATTTGGATTAAATCACCGATTTTAAAGGGCCTAGTGAACATAATAATGATCCCAGCAATCATGTTTCCAATTGTTGCAATAGAGGCAAAACCAATAACTGTACCGAATATAATTGGAATAACCGTGGCTAGCCAAAATTGTTGCAAACCAAATATATTCAAGATTATAATGAATACGACCAAAAGGATGGTCCATTGAACTAATTTATTTATAGTTGAAATTACATCTCTTGGTAAATGTGAGCGGTCTCCAGCTCTCCGTATCGATCTTTTGACAATTGGCAGTATAATAGCAGTGGCTATAAGGATAATAAAGGCAAGAATAAGATTCGGTAGATTTTGAATTATTACTGAACTAATAGCAGCAATAGGATCCAACAAATTTTCAAATGCTGTTTGCATGTAATCACCTTCCACGTTTTTCTAATAAAATCTCTTTTTATGAGGTGGGATGCAAGGAATTAAAAGACCTCTTTTATGCGTCAATAGTCAAAAACCAAATAAGTAAAATTAATTGGTTTTATTGCATGTCTGTAGAAAATCTATTTAAAAACATTAGGTTTCGGTATGTTAGAATTAGTTTAGTCAGGGAAATTTGCATTTTGTTTGAACAAATTAAGAGCCCAGTTCAACATTTTCTTTGAAACATGAATGAATAGAAATTAAAAACAGCTTTATTAGTCTCGTCTCGTTAGTAAATGATTGAATCATAATTTCACGAAGTTGATTTAAAATGAGACGCTCGTTGAATAGAAGGGGGTTGTAATGTCTAGACTCAGAGAGAAAATGAAAGTACCCAAATTAAGGAAAAGATCAAAAAAGGCAGGACTTCCACCAGGAACTCCAGTTCACGTCGGAGAGAAAAGAGTTGAAAAAATTAAGATATCATACTTTGACTACGATGAAACCCAATTTCAGGAGAAGGAAGTTAAGACGATTGAAGAATGTTTTCCCTTTAAAGATACTCCAACTGTAACATGGATAAACATTGATGGCATTCATGAAGTAGAGATCATAGAAAAATTAGGAAACCATTTTGAAATACACCCTCTCATTCTTGAGGACATTTTAAATACAGAACAACGTCCAAAAATAGATGATTTTGAAAGTTACATCTTTGTTGTTTTGAAAATGCTTTATTATGAAGAAAATGAAATAAAAATAGAGCAGATCAGTTTAATTCTTGGCTCAAATTTCGTTATTTCCTTTCAGGAACAGCCAACTGATGTTTTTGACCCAATTAGAGAACGAATTAGAAATTTGGTAGGCCGTATTAGAAAACAAGGATCAGATTATCTTGCTTATACTTTGTTAGATACTATTGTTGATAACTATTTCATCATTCTAGAAAAAGTTGGAGAGACGATTGAATTTTTAGAAGAAGAATTGGTTGAAAATCCTACCTCCGAAACTTTGCACCAGCTCCATAAATTAAAAAGAGAGATGATAGCGTTACGTAAGTCAGTTTGGCCTTTAAGAGAGGTAATCAGTAGATTGGAAAGATTAGAGAACCCTCTTATTCGTGAATCTACTGACATATATCTTAGAGATGTTTATGATCATACAATTCAGGTAATCGATGCCGTAGAAACATACCGTGACATGCTTTCTGGAATGTTTGATATTTATCTTTCAAGTATCAGTAATAAAATGAACGAAGTTATGAAAGTACTGACGATTATTGCTACAATATTTATCCCTTTAACGCTAATTGCGGGTATTTATGGAATGAACTTTAAGCTTATGCCAGAGCTGGAATGGCAGTTTGGTTATCCATTCACATTACTTATGATGTTTGCTTTAGGTCTCGTAATGACAATTTATTTTCGGATGAAAAAGTGGTTATGACAGTGACAGGCCTTATTTTTGCTTCCGAAAAGGTAAAATAGAATACTTCTTGTCATTAATGGTTCAGATATCACTAACTCTAGTTATCTATTTCATTTAAGAAAAGAAATTTGATAACTAAGAAAGTTCTTATCTCCTTTTCTTAACTGACCTATCATATGCTACCCAATTTTCTTTCCATTCTGGGTTTTTTTCACTCAGCATATTTAAGATCATATCACGAAGTTCTGTCGTGCTCATTTCATTTAGACCTGAGAGTTGTGCTTCAATTTTTTTCGCAATTTCTCGAGCAACTTCAGGAGGAGCTCCTGCTTTTATAGAACTCACTACAATTTTTTCAGGAATAAACCGTTCCTTCTTTCCGTCTCTTTTTTTAATAATCATTATTTTCCAATCCTCCAAACTGTATATTATACTAATTTTTTTAATAAGAATATCATAGATCAAATGAAGAGCTAAGAGCATATTACGCTTTTTACTAAACTAAGTTCAAATTCTAATCATCCATACCGTTTCTAACAAATTGGCGTCATAGATCGCTAAGTTTCCAGTAGTTTTGAGACGATTTCAGCTAACTTTATTCTATTTTCTTGGGAACTAAGTTTGACCGTTGTTACGATTACCTCCATGCCCATCTCCTCAAGTTTTTCTTTATGCTCTTCGTCAGATTCATCTATAATTAGTGTATCTATGAGACCTGGATAATGTTCAACAATATCGAGAATTGATGTACCAATTCCTAGGGCTTCCTCCATAAGCCTCCTCATAGGTTGATCAATCGGTTCATCACCTAAGACAGGGCTTATCGCAATAACATTACCACCTGATTTTTCAATCGTATTTTTAATCTCCTCAAAAGCAAGCATAGGCTCGATGTTTAACGGAGGATTACTTGGACCTATGATTATTGCATCACTGTTAGACAGTGTATCCTTTATTTTGGGATGTACTTCCGCCTTATCGATCCCAACGTATTCAATCTTTTTTACTTCTTTTATGATTCCTTGAAGTTCCTTATTGCGGTATTCCATAAAGGATAAATTCCCTTGATCGGTAATCACTTGGAAAATAACTTTGGCGTCTGTCATTGGAAGAACTCTTGCTTTAATACCAAGTTTTTCGGCAATTATGGTGATTGCTTCTGAAAAGAATGCACCTTTAGTCATAAGATGCTCGCGGAAGATGATTTGAGTAATGAGTGTGTCGCCAAAACGAAACCATAGGTCTTCTTTGTTCGTCAAATAAGATAAGGCGTTCATAAAACTATAAGTATCATTTTGGATGGTCTCCCAATATCGAATATCCAGTTTACCGGCTAAAAGAAATAACAAATATTCTAGGTCGGGATAGATATCCAATCCTAAAATTTCTAAATTATTCATAGTGTTAACTATGATCCCAAGTTTTTCTTGCGGTATAACTCGTAAAAGCCCTTCTAAAAATTTGGTCGTTTGCAATCCACCAGATATTATAGTAATCACATCGAAAGCCTCCTATCAGGGATTTTGTTGACAATAATACGTTTTCTTTTCTATGCAATCAATTATAACAAGTCTTTTTTAACTTGTTACTATGTGTTGTTCGATCGTTTTATATCTTCTAGCTAGCTTGCTTATCCAGATTGTTACAATGACTGCAATTACGGTCACAACTATCGCATATGTTACCGAAGGAACTACTTCATTGGTTATTCCAAAGATGTTACGGAAGATTGCTTGAAACGCACCGTTCCAAGCAAACGCTACAACAAAACCAAATGCTGTTGTAATCAATGTAGAAAATTTATCTATCATTTCTTTTTGTAATTTCCTCAATTCTTTAAGTGCCTTCTCTTTTCTTCTTTTATCGCTGATTTTTTTCTCGCTCAAGAAATGACATCCTATTGCTACTGATTTCATTAGATTTTAAATTTGTAGAATAACTAATCACTTGATACATATAAAAAACATCATAGCATTAAAGGGAATAGACTGAATTCTTTTTTGCAGAAGTTTATATTTTGTCTTGAGGCTTTTCGTACTTAAAGTTAAAAAAAAGAAATGCTGTAAGAAGACCGTTCAAAACTATAGAACTAGTAAACGAAAAAATTAGTTTTTAAATGGAAATAAAAAAAGAAGGTATAGGTTAATAGATTGCCGATTTCTCTGAGAATTCAGCAAGTTCAAGAAGTTTGTTCCATTCTAGGTCAACGTGGTTCTGAATAACATCAATGATCTCTTGGTTTTTCTCTGGTCTAAACAGATGTCTTAGTCTACCTTGCTTGTTTAGATAATCTTCGATAGGAACTTTCGACATCGCTGGATTGGGATAGTTAAGGACGAATTTGTATCCATGGTACACTTCGTAAAGTGGGAAGAAGCGTGATTCAACAGCTAACCGCGCTACTTGGAATGATTGGGACGTCTCGAACCGCCACCCTCTCAGGCACGGCTGAATAACATGCACGAAAGCTGGCCCTTTGACGTCAACTGCACGCTTAACCTTTCGGACAAAGTCAAGCGGATGAGATACACTCGCGGTGGCGCAATATTCTAGTCCATGAGCCGCAACGATCCTCAAAAGCGGTTTTTTAAATTCTTTTTTGCCAGGCACCACTTCTCCAGCTGGAGATGTCGTTGTCCATGCGGCATGCATTGTGGCACCACTTCTTTGAATACCAGTGTTCATATAAGCTTCGTTGTCATAACAGATATAAACAAAGTCATGCCCCCGCTCAATTGCTCCACTTACTGCCTGAATACCGATATCATAGGTCCCACCATCTCCACCGATGGCAATGACCTCCGTGTCCTGTTGTGGAATTCGACCTTTCCTCATTAATACATCAAGTCCTGCACGCACACCTGACGCTGTAGCTGCCGCATTTTCGAAAGCGTTATGAATCCATGGGATGTGCCAAGCTGCGAATGGATAGATCGTTGTTGCAACTTCCATACAGCACGTGGCATTCACCCACATCAACGGTTTATCAGGGACTGCTTTCCCAACAAGGCGGGCGACTGTGCCTGCTGCACATCCTGTACAAAGTCGATGTCCTGATGAGACTGAACGTTCTTCTTTAGGTAAATCTGCCAAACGATTTGGATAATCTGCCATATTTTTCACCTCATTCTCTTATTCCTATCCATTCAACTTTTTCTTCTACTTCTCCTTTTGCTAAGTCAGCATACAGTTTGTCATATATTGTTCTGAAAGTATCAATTGTGATATCTTTACCACCTAGACCGATAATGAAGTTTTTAAGAAGCGGTCCTCTACCATACAATGCACCTGCTACATCAGCATAAGATGGTCCTGTAGCTCCAAATGAAATTGCTCTGTCACATACACCGACTGCTTGAACATTTTTGAGCGCCGCCTGTAAGTCCTTTTCTGGAAATGGTCTGAAACAACGTAATTTCACAAGTCCGACCTTTTTACCTTCCTCTCGTAGTACATCGACGGCAACTCTTGCGGTTCCTGTAGCTGATCCTATCGTTATAACTGCTACTTCAGCATCATCCATTCGGTAAGGCTCAACAACTGGATAATAACGACCCCATCTATCACCAAAGTCCTGAATTACATCTTTGACAACATCTATGGATTTCAAGTGAGCTTCCTGCTGTCCACGCTTGATCTCCATAAAGAAATCAGGAAGTGCTAACAGTCCTTGAGCGATTGGTGCCTCTATGTCAAGTTTATAAAGCGGGTCACGCAGTGGTAGGAATCCGTCAAGTGTTTCTTCGTCATCGATCGGGAGTATTGTAACTGGCTCAATTGAATGCGTTAAAACGAACCCGTCCAAGCAGGGCATTACTGGGAGTGACACCCGTTTGTCTTCAGCAATTTTGAACGACTGAATAGTGGTATCATACGCTTCTTGACAATCTTCTGCAAATAACTGAATCCATCCAGAATCGCGTGCCAACATGGCATCGCTATGATCGCAGTGAATGTTGATCGGACCGGAAAGCGCGCGATCAGCAATTGCCATAACAATTGGAAATCTGGCTGATGCGACAATATAGACTATTTCAATCATAAGAGCCAGTCCTTGCGACGCAGTGGCAGTAAATACTCTTGCACCCGTTGCTGACGCACCAAAGCACGCAGACATAGCAGAGTGTTCTGATTCAACACAAATATACTCGCAATCTAGTTCACCTTCTGCCACAAACTCCGAGAGTCGCTCAACAATGATTGTTTGAGGTGTAATTGGATATGCTGCAATCACATCTGGGTTACACAACTTAGCGGCTTCTGCGACTGCGAAGTCACCCATCATACCTAGAGTTTTAGCTTTTGCCATTTTACCATTATTCCTCCTGTTCCATTTCAATTGCCTTTAGAGGACATTCAAGGGCACAAACTCCGCAGCCCTTACAATAGTCCATATCGAATTCTAGTTCGTTAGGTTCTACCCTTTTTATTGCTGCATCAGGACAGAGAGCCCAGCAAATCAAACAGTTTTCGGGATTCTGACAAATTTTTTTGTCTTTGTTGCGAATTGGGCGAAATGCTCGCCACGTTCCAGTCTTATAATCAAGAGCTGTCGCTGGTCGATCGACTATTCCGCCTGGGGGCAAGTCTTTCCAACCCTTTTTCCTGTACTCGTCTTGGATGGTCATGCAACTTTAACCTCCTCATAACTTCTTTTAATTGCGTCAACATTTTTCTGGCCGACGCCACCTTTGAAAATCTCTAGAAGTGCCTCAAAAAGTGAATCAAGTTTTACTAGATCAGTGACTTTTACTAGTGCACCTAAGATTGCTGTATTTGCAATTGGACGCCCAATTGTTTCTAGAGCAATATTCGTTGCATTTACAGCGGCTACTGTGCCTTGCACATTAAGTTCACTCTTTACAGTTTCAGGAGTTTGAGGAGTGTTAATGACAACAATTCCACCCTCCTTTAGACCTTCAGTGACTGGCACTAGTCTTGGTAACGTAGGATCGATTACAGCAACAACGTCAGGAGTATAAATTGCCGATTTTATGGTGAATTTTTCATCACCGATTCGTGTGTACCCCTTGATTGGCGCCCCTGCTCGTTCTGGACCAAACTCTGGGAAAGCTTGTATAAACTTTCCTTCAAGAATCGCTGCGTTAGCAAGGAGTCGGCTAGCAGTAACTACGCCTTGACCTCCCCTGCCATGAAATCTTACTTCTGTTATTTTAGCCAAAATTAATCCTCCGAATACTTCATCTCATTTTCTGATTGTGATATTAACCTACTCAAAACTTTGAGTATATTGTTTTTCAATTATAGCTACTTTCTCTTTTAAACTTTTAATATGACGTTCTTATCAGGTGACACATTAAAGGCTTTTCGCGCGCGTAATAATGACATCAGATTGTTTTTCTTTTTTCTTAAAAGACTATGAATAATAACTTCTAAGTATGCTATTAGACGAATAGATTATGTCACTGTCATCTTAAATATCTCACGATGCTATCATAGAAACCGTCTTATTCAAGTCAAGCGTTTTTTATAGATGGAAAAGAAAAATAAGAGAAGTCGCGTTAGACCCAGTGATCTGTGAGTCCGCGATGTAGCCAAAGATAGCCAAGCAATGTAGTGGCTACTGAGATTACTAATGTTACGTATCCACCAAATGTTAGGCTGCTGTGAACGATTACATCTGCGATAGCAAATCCAAAGGCATTAGTGATCCCAAAGACGGCCATTAAGAAGCCTAGTACACAGCGAGTGATTCTTAACTTTTTACCACTTTCATCCATTTCTTTCTTATATACAATCAGTTGAGACGCTAATGCCAAGATTACTATCGTTGGAGAAACATAACCTATCATGATATTAGATGTGTTGATTTGTACATCGACCGGAACGAGAACGCTGTCCATGTAAGTGCTTTGAACTATTAAATCTATCTTTAGGATCCTATTCCCCCATTCATAAGGTGATGAGGGCAAAAACAATGTGTCAATAAATACCACATTTGTACCAGGCACGATATAGATCTCTTGCGAAGTAGCTGTAAATCCTACTCCGCTCGTTCTTACTATGACATAAAAACTGGCAGAGATACCGTTATAAATGTCAAGTGTAATTTTTGATGGCTCTGCCTGTGTGAGTTTTAGTTCCTGTACGTAATTGAATAATACAGGGCCCGGTCGTGGAGGAATATCATTCTGTGTCGCAAGAAAGAGGCGAAGTGTATCCTCATTCTGGTCTATCACAGTGATGTGTGCTGCCTGCCAATTAGCATCGAAGCGAAGTTTCCAGAAACCTCCTTCTTCATGGAGAACTTCTTGTGTTGCACTCCACTCATTTTCAGTAGGTTGAATTTGCATACGTTCTGCTAATTTTCCTGTTGGAAAGAGTAAATCTACTCTTCCTTGACTATCTACATTTAATACATTTAGTGTAAAACTTTTTCCTTCAAGGAAGCGATGTACTTCCAACCAGTATTCAAAAGCATCTCCTTCTTCATTAGAAATCCAAAGATCATCAGCCCATATTTTTCCGTCCAATTCAGGGACATTAAGCGAATATCCGACTAATAAGTCACCTGGAGCTGCTTTTAGGCATTCAATTCTTACCTCCCATACCCCAACTTGCTTTGCTTTAACTAATAGTTCAATAAGACCTGTAGTCCCATATGACACTTCTTCCTGCTTGTAAAGGGTTCCACCAGGTTTTTCTACTGTAATCCTCATATTTGATTCAGTTGAACCTTTCCACCATTTTACATCAACTTTTACTGAAAAAGAGGGGTGTGTATCATTTACATACACATAGTAACTATTGATAAGGTTCGAATCTCCTTGTAACCCTGTCACAAACAAGGAGTTGTTGGCATTTGTATCGGCTTTAACGGGCAAACATAGAACTGCTACTGAGACGCAAAGAAGAATAATTATAAAAATTGAAGAGATTTTGATCCGAATAGGCGTTTCCTCCTTTAGAGCACATCCTATCCCTAACATCAGCTTTATGAATCTTTCGTAAGAAAGAGCCACAAGAGAAAAGAGAGTTAGATATCCTATAAAAAACGAAATTTCCCATAAGATCTCAGGGAGTTAACAAATATGACTGACTTGGACGAATTAGCGAAGAATCTTAGGCTTAATGAGGGTATTATACGCAAAAAACCAATTCAAAAAATAACAGAGATTCTAGGCTCTAAGTTAAAGAATAATTACGTGCTTGAAGCATACGGAGAAGATTCTGCTGCAATAAATTTGCGAGAACTCGGACAAAATGACGTTGTACTTTTTACGAACGATGCCATGCGATCTCAGTTTGTTGAAAAACATCCAAGAGATGCCGGATATTTTTGTGTTGTAGTTAACGTGAAGGACATCTATGCTATGGGTGGTAAGCCACTTGGCTTCTTAAGCGTCATCAGTTTTAACAACGAGGAAACGTTAGCAGAAATTATGTACGGTCTTAAGAAGGGATCAGAGATATTTAGATGTCCAATATTAGGAGGACATATCATTCCGGACGCCCCGAGTCCCTCACTTGATTGTTCAACGATTGGTGCAGCAAAAAAAGATGAAATTCTGTATTCTCATGGTTCAAGACCTGGTGATGTTCTTATTGTAACCATCGATACAGATGGAAAGGAAACACTCTTTACTGGCTTTGATAATACTTCATTTAAAGATCCAGATGTCGTTCGAAAGAATTTTGAGACGATTACAACTATTGCACATCTCAAGTTAGCTACCTCTTGTAAAGATGTGAGCATGCCTGGGATTATAGGAACATTAGGAATGATGCTTGAAGTAGCGGGGACTGGGGCACTGGTGGATGTCAGGAACGTTCCAAAGCCAGATTCGATCTCTTTAGAAGATTGGCTGAGAGTCAACCCAGGGTTCGGTTATTTACTTACAACGCACCCAAACTTGGCAAAACAAGCGTTAACTATTTTTAAGAAACAGAATATTGCAGCGGCAGTTGTTGGGGAAATAACTGAAGATAAACAATTAGTCATAACTGACGGAAAGGAAAAATCAACTGTATTCGACTTTACTAAGGATGCCATTACTGGGATTAAACCTTGGGATCGATAGTTGAAAAATATGAAATAAAAAAGAGGGTAATGTAGCAAAAAAGAGAGTTAGGCTTCTGCTTCTGCTGCTTTCCTTACTCGTTCTTTGATTTCATCCGAGAGAGCCGTGAACCATACGGGGCAGCCTCTAAACCATACCGCTTTAGGATCTTCGAGTAACTTTCTACGTTCTGCAACCGTTTCTTCATCCCAGGCAAATCGTGGATTTCCCTCTTCGTCCCATTTCTGACCAAATTGTGTGCAATCCCCTACGTACCACACATCTTCGCTTGGCTCTGGCAAACGTGCGCCAACTCCACATACTATTGTAAGGGGGCCGTGCTTCTCGAAGTATTCTTCCCAAAGTCCTCGTTTCAAAATGTTTTCCATCGCAAATTTTACTCGCGATTTGCATCCAGCACAAAGACCACCAACTATTACATTGACATTAGGATATACTGCGATGAGATCCATATTGGGACGAATCCAATCTTCAAATTGAAAAATTGGCTCTCCAACAATCTCAATTTCATTAAGATCTCCAACGCCAACACCATCGTAGTGACCAATTCTAACCATTTCCACCTGAAACGGGTCATCCCAGCCCATCATGTAAGATGCGACTGCATCGGTTGCAACGGGATCTGGACTGGCTATTATCGTCTTTGAATCATAAGGTAGGCCTGCAATTGATGGACCAAATTCATGAACACCGATTATACCATCTACTATGTTCAAAGCAGGCATCGCACCAGGACCTTTGAATATATCAACCAACTTCTGGCTGAGGTTATCTGCATGCCATAATCTGCGATAAGGCCAACTGATGAAACCATGCCAATTCTTTAGCGCTACGGTGATACCTGGTTGCACATGGGTCTTCAGTTTAGGAACGTTGATAATGACATCTACCTCGTTGCGAAGTTTGGAAAACTCGGCTTCCTTAAGTACTTTGGCACTTGGGATTTCGACCTTCTCCCATTTGTATTCATCCAGGTAAATGACCTCGGCACCTTCCTTTTCACACGTCTCTTTCATCTTTAAACCGCTGTACTCTCCCTCAAAATTAAAGGCCTTCACCCCAGGATATCCTCTGTAGGGTGCATCTGCAACGACAATTCTGGAGGGATCTGTTTGTTCTTTTATTTCTCTAATTAGAGCCGCCATGAAGCGCGCATCTGTAAGCGCAGGAACGTTTGGTAGTGGACGCACCATATTAGGTTTGAGCCAGACGCTCTGACCGTCCTTGATAAATGCACCAAAGCCTCCTAAAGGCTCCATCACAGCTCGGATACCGGCTTGCGCCTCTTCATAATTATCTGCTTTAGCTATCGACACTTTAACTTTAGGCATTTCTATTACCTCGTGTTTTATTTTTAGAAGCAATATGACATAATGATTGGCTTATATATACTATGCAACATTCCCCGCAGTTTTTAAATATACTGTTTTTTACAGTTTTATATGCTTACAAGCAGTCTCAGAACCCGCAGCAGGTAAAAAGTTATCTGTGAGTAGTATAGAGATTTCAAAAAAGATACAACTGGAGAACAACGGGTGAATGAGTGATTAGCGACCAAAGGAAGTTTCAAAAAGAGGAAGTCATATGTGTAGTATCATTTTAGTTCATACACGAAAGCAAACAATTTTAAAGTGAATATTTCCTCAGATAGCATGATTAATCAATTCACTTAAAAGAAAATTTAGAAGTCGTTACCTTTTAGAGATTATTATATAGTAGCGCTTTGTGGCATCTAAACAAAATTACAGCAGTTGGTGTTGCGCTTATGGACATTGACGTAAATGACGTATTCGGTAGAGTTTGTGCACAAATCGTAGGAAGACGAAAAGAAATTCGCCTTATATTAAGTGCATTAGCTGCCGATAAGGCAGTTCTTCTTGAGGGGGCACCAGGAACTTCAAAAACAACCATACTTAGGAATTTTAGCGAAATTTTAGATGTCCCATTTTATTTCGTAGAAGGCAATGAAGATTTGACCGTACCCAAGTTGATCGGACATTTTGATCCCTCAGCAGTATTGCAGACAGGTTATAAAAAAGAGAATTTTCGAAAAGGTCCATTGGCTAAAGCCATGGAAGAGGGAGGTATACTTTACATAGAGGAAATCAATAGAGCACCGCCTGAAACACTTAATGTGTTACTTGTTTCACTTAGTGAAAAGACAATGGATATTCCGCGTTATGGAAACGTAAATGCTAATGCAAATTTCTCGGTGGTGGCGACTCAAAACCCCTTGGACGATATTGGAGTCTCGCGCATTAGCCGAGGGGTTTTAGATCGGTTCGTAAGTCTAAAAATGTTATATCAGTCCAAAGAAGAAGAAATACAAATAGTTAAAGTTAACACGCAATGCAAAGATGAATGGCTAATTGATCTAGCAGTTGAAATCATACAAAGAAGTAGAAAACATCCAGATCTAAAAGCAGGTGCAAGTATAAGAGGTGCAATCGATTTTATTCAGTTGATAATGAATGGGGCAAAAGATAACTACACCTTTGAAGATTTACTCGACGCTGCTATCGTTTCCTTACGCTTAAAAATTTGGCCAGCCCCTACATCGAACAAATCAGAAGAGGAAATAATTTACGAGATAATCTCCTCAATTTTTGAGGAACTTCAAAGTGAAATTGACACAGAAGGACCAGGAGAAGGAGATGAAAAAAAAGAAGAACATCGCGAAGAAGATGAATTAGAAAAAGAATTATTTCCTGAAAAAAAAAGTCAAGCACCCGAAGATGAAGAAGATGATATGGAAGAAATCAATGTTGCAATTCCAGAAGAAATAGAAGGTACAGCATATCCAATTCCTCTTGAAAAGACCTCTGAAAATGTCTCTGGAGAGGCTCATCCTGCAGGATTGAACGCAAAAAATCTTGTGACATTCGATTCACACCCGACTCACAGCGCATCAGACGGGATAGAATATCATAAACGACAACCAAGGGAATATATGAAACAATTGGCAAGAGTATTATCATTGCAAGTTGCTCTAAAGCGTGCACTTAGAGCTACTCCTTTTGGAAGACGTGAAGGACGTTTACGACCTCACAAGTTTAATGGAGATGACGATCTCGATATTGAGCGTACAATTGAAAATCTAGTACAAGAGGTATATCCCAAAGAAGAAGATTTTATTGTCAGATCACGAGAAACAACTAGTAGAGGGGCTATGCTCCTTGTTGATTGTTCTGAATCGATGAGAGGCGAGAAAATCGAGATAGCTATCCTTATCGCATCTATTCTTTCATATGCAATGAATCGCAAACATGACAACTTTGGTGTAATTGCTTATAATACAGATCAGTATCTGTTAAAAGGATTAAATCAGGAAAGACAAATTGATAGAGTTGTTACTAATATCGTCTCACTTCGCCACACAATGTTGACAGACATCAGAGGGGCTTTAGAAGTTTCCTTAGATGAGTTTACACGCACAAATGCGCCAAAAAAAATTGTGTTTTTGATTTCAGATTGTGTCTGGACGCATGGGGAAGATCCTAGGGATGTTGTGAATTTCTTTGATCAAGTTAATGTGTTCTATATCCCGCAGGGCAGACCTTGGTTTGCCAAACAACTTGCTAAAAACGGAAGGGTGTTAGAGGTACAAAATTGGAAAGATATAGTGACACACATCAACGAGATGTTGGCAGCAGCTTTCTAAAGGGAAGGTGCTTTTGTCAGTCCGTTTTTTTCTGTAGGTGACTTAAGGTATGGTCTCTCCATTCTTTGAGCATGTTCTTAGTTTTCTTCTGAAAGGAATTTTTATGTGAAAGATATGACTCCGGGAGAGGTATTAGAGAGACAAATTTATAAGACAAGTGATTTTCATTGTATTCACCTCTCTGCTGCAAAAAAACAAGTGCATAACGTTTTGCCTTCTCAAATAACTCAAAGTCACAAGCAAGACCTTTTATGAGTATTTCATGCTCGTCGCTTTTTTTGTGTTTCTTTCTTATTGTTACAATAAGAGTATCTCCACGCGTAATAACGAACTCTGCACTCTCTGTGAATTCTTTTTTCATTGCAACATCTTTAATCGGTGTTATCTGCTTCTGCTTTATTGAGAAAAGTGGCTGTTCTATACCCTCGCATCCGTACATCGTTGTTAATACCTTGATGAAGCAATCCTTAGGAGGCTTCACACAGCTATCTTCGTTGCATCTTGTCTTAATTTGAGTTGCAACTTCTTTTCCTTTCTTTGTTAGTATATATCGCATTACTGAAGCACTTCTTCTTACACAATCCTGCCTTTTAATTAACTCTTTTTTGTTAAGACGTCGCATTGTTTTTAGAAGTGTTTTTGTTCCTATGTGAAGTTTTCCAGCATACCAGAAAATTAGTTTTCCTCGTGGGAGTTCTGAGCTAATGATATCCCAGCGGTCAAATTGCGGAAAAATGCTTGCATTATCTAGTAAAAGAACAAGAAATTGATCTTCTAATGGTGATAAATGATCAGTCGTGAACTACTCCCCCCTTACGGACGGAGCTTCTGTCCTCACGGATGGTTGAGTTAGCCCGACGCGGGAACACAGGCACCCGATCATCGACAATTCGGGGTGATCCACGGCACCCCCCTTCCTTGAAGGAACACTTGAGGAATCAGTCATAAAATCCGCCTATATGTGTCTCTATGAACAGATTATGGGTAGTAGCATAC
>NZ_JAHPYX010000268.1:0-47213 GCF_019058535.1 Candidatus Borrarchaeum sp. | reverse complement strand
CAATGGGGGTGCGTAAAGTCAATCCAGTGTCTGCGCCTAAAATAGTAAGTTTCGGTCCATGTCAAACTGCTGCACTTTCTTTTGTAGTTGGAAGACATTTGGAACGGGAAGAGTTTGTTCCAGAACCATTCTGGTTTATTTTTGCTCAAATTGAGATTGAAAAACAACTTTATGATCTCAAATGGGAGAAAGATCGCCTATTCGATAAAAAAGAATGTAAGAAAATTTTTGATGGATTGAAAAAAGAAACAAAGGGCAGAGTGGAAGATGTAATTACCGAAGAAAAGAAAGCATATCCACCAAAGCCCTTAAACACGGTTCAATTTGTTAGTATGGCGGCAAAACATCTACAAATTGCATCTGAACGCGCCATGGAAATTGCAGAGCGCTTGTATAATGCAGGAATTATAAGTTATCCAAGAACAGAAACAGAAATCTATCCACGAACCTTTAGCCTTAAAAGATTGCTAGAGCAACATGCTGACCATCCAGAATGGGGTGACTATGTCTCAAAGTTACTACAAAAACGCATACGAGCTACACGCGGAAAGCGAGATGATAAAGCACATCCACCAATTCATCCTACAAAAAGTATTGAAAAAAGCGAATTGGAAAAATTGCCTGAGGTCAAAAAATTTGACAAAAATGCTGTATGGTCAGTCTATGACATGATTTCAAGACATTTTTTTGCCACCATGAGCATGCCCGCAGTATATTCAGAAATGAAAATAACCATTCAAATCGGTCAAGAAATGTTTAATCTAACTGGAAAGCAACTGAAGCAGCTCGGTTTTTTAGAAATATATCCATTTCGAAAAATTACTGAAAGGTTACTACCAGTCCTTAAAAAAGGCGATGAAGTAAATATCGCCAACCTAGAAATGAAAAAAGGAGAAACTAAACCTCCACGTCGGATCACAGAAACTGAATTAATCAAATTAATGGATAAAAATGGTATCGGGACAGATGCTACAATCCCACAGCACATTAAAACAAATAAACTGCGAAACTATTTTAAAATCTCTGGAAAAGGACGAACGATTCAACCAACTTTGCTGGGTATAGCTTTAATCACCGGATTAGGAAATATTGATGAGATGCTTGTTAAACCAGAACTCAGAGCCTATATCGAGAACCAAACGAATCTTGTTGCGACAGGAGAGCAAAAAAAAGAAACTGTTGTCAAAGATTCGTCGAAACGCATGAAAAAACTCTTCAAAGAAGTTGTCGCAAAAGAAGAAACTTTAATAAACGCCCTAGCAGAGGCCATACAGACCGAAAGGAAGAAAAGTACTCCAAAAGTTGAATTATTTAATTGCCTAAACTGCGGCCACCCAATTGAGATTTTCAAAGGAAAAAAAGGATATTACTTACGATGTACTAATCTAGATAAGAAAGAATGTAAAACATCATACCCACTTCCCGCAGGGATACCCAGAGCCGCAAAATTCATATGTCCTTTATGTGATAAACCAATTATAACGATGACCTCACCAAAAGGAGTACAGTACAATCTCTGTCCAATTTGCTGGATTGAGGAAATTGAAACAGAAGAAGGAAAAAAACAGCGTGGTCCGTGCTTCAACTGCGAGGTTGAGGATTGCAAGGGGAAGGTTGTTGATGAAAAATCACGTAAAAAGTGTCCTGTTTGTAAGGAAGGAGAATTAGTCGAAAGAAGAGGAAAATACGGCAAATTTTTAGGTTGCTCTAATTATCCCGAATGTAAAACTACGATTACATTATATCCTGGTGATCGACCTCTGAAAAAGGTCTGTACATGTGGATGGCCTATTATCTCAAAACTCTCAAAAAATAAAAAACGTTACTATAAGTGTTCGAACAAGGAATGCACTGAAGAAATTGATCAAAAAGAGGCGCGAAAACATGAAAGCGGTGTTGTAAAGTGTCCTGCTTGTGGCAAAGGAGAGTTAATTGAAAGAACAGGGAAATTTGGAAGGTTTCTTGGTTGCTCTAATTATCCCGAATGTAAACTAACCATCTCACTATATCCTGGCGATAACCCTTTAAAAACTGCTTGTCCGAAATGCGGATTCCCTCTTATCAGCAAACTTTCAAAACAAAAGAACCGGTACTGGAAATGCCCCAATAAAGAATGCGATTATATTGATTTTCCAAAAGCAACAACTAAAAAAAAGACAAGTTAGTGGAAAATTGAGAATCAGTGTATTTCTAGAAGAATACAGATTGTTCATAAAGTAGATTTTGGATAACGATCCTAATGAAAAGAATTGTTAAAAAGATTGGTTACGACTATATACTCTTTTTATCTGTTTTAGTCTATGATTTGTTATTCCTCAAGGATCTCATCCACAATTCAAGAAGATATCGAAGAACTGTTGTATCTCTATTCGCAGTCAGTCTAATGGCACTTCTTACTTTAGTTTATGCTATTCTAGGAGTATTTATAGTTAATGTCCGCAATAATTCGCTGATTTGGGTTTTATATATCGCAATACTAAGTTTATTCTTAGCCTCAACATGGCGGACAAGGATTACTATAGCCCCCCCAATCAAACCTGTGGAATCGACTTCACTCTTTTTTCATACAGACGAATCCCCTTATCATAGTTTATTTTTCATGCATCAACTTCTGGAAGCAGCGCAAAAATCACGACTTAACGGAGAATTAGAAAAGACATGGAAGTTTTTGAAGCACTTTCAAAGTGTGTGGAATGAAGTGCTTTTGCGCAAAATAAAAATTTTTCTTCATAAATAATGCTTGGCATTTCTTCATGTTTTTTCCTTCGAAAGCTAAAGCCGATTTAAAAAAATTAAGGCTTCTAAGGAGTTAAATAGTTTGAAATCAATTAGTAACGAGTAAGGGAATAGCGGAAAATTTCAGTTATTTGTTTGGCAAGACTGTCCCAACTAAAAGTTTTAAGTATCCATTCTCTGCCTTTTTTGCTCAAGGACATTCTTAAGTCATCATTGTGTAAGAGAGAGATCACCGCCTCTTTAATTTGTTTAGGGTTCTTTTGTTCGATGAGAATTCCAGCTTTTCCGTAGTTTAATGCTTCCGGGATTCCTCCCACTCTTGAGGCAATTACTGGGACTCCGCTAGCCATGGCTTCAAGCATTACCACACCCAGCCCTTCGGTATCTCCCTTTGAGTCTATAATCGCGGGCAAAATAAAAACATCAGCAATCGCATAGAAGTATGGAAGGTCATCATCAGGCACCATTCTACAGAATACTGTGCTATCCATAACTCCTAGTCTTTTTGCTTGGCTCATCAAAATATTTGTTTCAGGACCATCTCCTGCGATTAAAAGTTGCACATTCGGAAACTCTTTTCTTATTGAGGGTAATGCATCTATTAGATATCTTATCCCTTTCCGCTCAACCAATCTACAAACAGTAAGAAGAATTGGATCGCCATTACAATTATATTTTTCCCTAACAAGGGAACCATCTAAATTTGGATTGAATTTTTTAGGATCTACGCCTGGGTAAACCATTTTCAATTTATTGGGGTTAACGCCCATACGTTCAATTTCTTTTTTTGTGAAATTTGAATTAGGTATAATTACATCAGCCATTTTGAAGACTAAATCAAGGGCAGGCATCATAAACTGATACTTAGATTGAGAAAGAGCAATTTCAACAGGAAACGTCCCAACTATCAGTGGTCGGTTAAAAATGCGTTTAACCAAGATTCCTATGAGGCCTTGTGGGAGCGCCCAGAAAGGACAGATTATATCGGCATTATAGTTCTTGCAAATTTCTATAGTCTTCCGTGCAGCATTTAGCAAGTAAAAAGGCGTAAGCATTTTTGCAAATGCTGATTCTTCGAGATTAGCGGGCATTCTATCTCGGTAAGTCAAAGTTTGAAGCCATGGTGGACGCATATACGTGAAACGATGTACGTGGATACCCCCTAAGATTTCTTCGTCTAATATTGGTCCAATACCTGGTATCATATAATCCTGAGGTGAAACGACGTGAATCTCAAAGCCAAGTTTTGCAACCCGAGTAAACAATTCAAAAAGAAATGGAGAAACTGGATCGTTAAGGTATCTAGGAAACGATGGGGTGATTATAACTGCTTTATAAGTCATGAATTCGCACCAGAAACCGCTATAAGCAAATGGATAAATGTTCTATACGAAGGATATTCAATTTTGTTTCTACAAGATTAAATTTCAATAATGTTTCATTAATGAGTTTAACCCAAACATAGTGTAGGAGAAGAAAAGACTAAGTTAAAAAAAGTATAGAGAAGTGTGTGATGTAGTTTTTAATTGAAATCTCAAGATAACAAACAAATGCTAATCTACAACTTTCATTAATGATACATAATTAAAAAAAGGAAAAATTCACCAATTATTAAGTGTAGTAAGAATAAGACAAGGAGGGCTAGAACGAAATTGGAACACCCTGAAGGAAAAAAACTCACCGAAATTGAGCTATACGAACTCATCGTGCCAGGAAAGATATTAGGTAAAGAAGTTGTTGATGCTGGAGCAAGAAGGATCGGAATAATCCGCAGTGTAAGATTGAGTTTATCACAGCTTCCTCAAATTAAGGCAGAAATTGTTGTTAAAGGTCTTGAAGTAGAATTTCCAGTAGGTATCGAAAACATCCAAGCAGTAGGAAATATTGTTCAACTAAAGACAATTATTAAAGAGGCTCGCGAAATTGAAGTGCGCGAGGTTATGAGCCTAAGAAAAAAGATTTTAGAAGAAATAAAAGCATATATTGCCAATATTTAGTCACCAAGTATTCAAATGTCATTAAAAAATCAAGATTTCACTGAACAGGGCAAGCAAACTATGTAAAATCATAAACTGGAGAGGATAAAATAAATCCTTTCAAGAGCGTATACGTTTAGTTTTTTCGAGGATTTCAAGCCATAAAATGGTTAGACGTCCTATTGTCATAAGTTCGTCGGCATCAATTTCTTCTTTTAATCTCCTCATCACATTTTCAATTTGTATACAAATAGCTTGATCTAATTCCGTCAAAAGAGATTCTTTCTCTAATTCTTGAACTTCTGCTTCATCGGAAACTATTAACACCTTTTTCTCACACTGGGGGCAGATGATATCGCGGGACTCTGGCAACTGAAATAGAGGACCAGAACACTCTGGGCACGCCTCATTTAGCATCGTCGCGCCCTTCCTCATCAATTCAACTGCTTTTTGAATGCCAGCCTCTTCTTTTTTTGTATCAGATTCTTTCAACAGTCTCGCCTGCAGTTCAGATTCCTTTAACAACTAATGTATAGTGAAAAAGTTTTAAAAACCTCTCTTACTGCTGTATGATTAAGGAATATGAATAGTTTACTATTAGTTCTTTTGCTGAGGTGGCGAAACAAATGAGCGAAGAAACACAGGAAAAATTAAAGCAAGTCCTCCAAGTCCTTAAGATGATATCAGAGGATACCAGTGTCCCCAGAAATATTCGAAGAGCTGCCAATGAGAGTATCGATGCAATAGAAACAGATAAGGTAGACAGCGCTGCGGTAAAAGCTTCTAATGCGATTTCAATTCTAGATGAAATTTCTCAGGATCCAAATTGTCCCCTCCATGCTAGGACGCGAATATGGAATGCCGTTAGTATCTTAGAGACGATCTCTGATTAAATCAATCAAATTTCTCATTTTTTCTTTTCAATCTAGTTTTTTTGTATTTAGAAAATTTTGCATTAGGCAAAGGTATTTTGTCATTTAAAATCTTAAAAGAACCGTTTATGTTAATTTTTAGCTAACAAACTAATTTTTTCAAAAAATTAAGTTTCGCAGCCTCCTCTATCAATTCAGCGAGATAATAGGCGTTTTTTAAAGAACTTCCACCAACAACAATTCCATAGCGAGCAAGAATGCAAGCACTATGATCTTTAAAGCGATTAACTACGAGACCAGCAAGTTTCTGCGAACCAGGTTCAGCATATTCAACAAATTGAAGTGCTCCAATGAGGATTTTGCTCTCAGCGGTAAATAATTCAATTGGTTTTTTAAGAATTGAATAAAGAGTCGAATAAAGAGAATGAATATGAATGATAGCCCCTATATCAGATCTTGCATGATAAATTGCACTATGCATAGGTAATTCTGATGAAGGCTGACCCCCCTCTACCACTAATCCGTCAAGAGTTGTTACAACAAGATCATCTAAAGAGATATCAAATAATGATGTCCCCTTCGGGATAATGATTATGTGATTTTTTCCATTCCGAACGCTTACATTTCCTCCCCAAGCCTTAGCAAGACCTCTTAAATAAAGAAGTTTACAGATTTCAACAAATTCGCATTTAAGTGCTTTTGACATGTCTAAAGACAACCTCAATTGAGAGATTTGACCAAAAATCAAATATTATAAGTTAGAATGAACCTTGATAACGTCAATTTCTAATACTTCAATGTCTGAATTAAGTAATTCGCTAACACTTGGTTTAGTAAATCCTTCATCTCCTGTTAACAATTCTTTGACATAGAGGCCTCCTTCACAGTGAACAATAACTTCCATAATATTATCATCAAGGACTTGATTAATCTTAAAACTAAATACTCTTTTCTGACGAATCTTGTCTACACGCCTGTGCAGAACTCGTTGAGGTGTCCGCTGATCGATGGTGATAGATTGAAATGCTTGCTCAATTCTATTTACATCAACAACTTCTATTTTGCGAGAAACCTTTACAAGCAATCTATAAGTTTTTTCTGTGAATTTAGAGCGCGCCTTGATTTGTCTAATTATCTCTCGAGTGATCTTCCTTAGATCTAATACTTCTACTTTTCCCTGAGCATAGTTGTTAATTGCCTCTTGAAGTTTATCTAGCGAAATGTTGCGTATTTTAGGCTCTTTAATTTCAAGCACAAAGGGTCTTCCATTTCCAAGCATCTTTGCGTCTATATCTTCGCGTCCTGAGGCGTGAAGAATACCATCTTTGCCCTTGGTTAATTCTAATGTGGGATTGGAGATTAGTTCCTCTATTGATTCAGAATATCGTTTCCCCGTCCCATTACATTCACTACATCCTTTTCCTTGACATGATGAACAGATCCACGTACTTTGTGGGATTCCTCGAATTAATTTCCGGTAACGTCCATAGATGAAAAGCGGATTCACAGATATCGATAATTCGTTATTTATAGTATCCAGAAGAATAACCACATCTGGATTCTGAAAACTTACATTCTTTTCAGTAAATTTGTGAATATATTTTCCGAGTTCTCTATTTAATTCAGACTTGCACGCTTCACCCGATTCAATACGATAATTTGCTCGAAGTTCATCCTCACGCTCTAATAGTAACGGCGAAATTTTTGAGCCGACAAGAAAGGTATCAAAATCAACATCTTTGATTTTTTCAATAATTTCATTTGCATATTTTGGCAAATCATCAAATATTCCTTCACATAAAGAGCACTTTGAATCATGGGGTTGCGTGTCTATTCCAAAAATTAATAGTGTTTTAATAGCACTTTCACATTTACCATGAATGGCAAGGACTTTCAATAATTCCAAATCTTCAAGGCGATGCGCATTCATAGTTAGTAGAGTTTTAATTGCAAATCCTCGTTCTTTATTAGCCAAACCACTACCATAAGCCGCAAATTGCCGACCAAGACAACTGTCGCATAAATATTTATGAGATTTAAGAAGTTCAATTGCCTTACTGCAAATCTTATTGTCAAGGTGGTTTTCATTCATAGAAATCACATTAATTCCGTAAAAACAACTCAAGGAAACCCGCTACTTCTACGGTGGAAGGAAAAAGACGATATAATGATTGTGAACTATAGGTCCATGGGCATATCAGGAAGCCCACCGGGCATCATAGGAAGTCCTTTCATTCGCCTTCGTCCTCTCATGCCTTTCATAAGTTTTCTGAGCATGTTATATTGTTGAAGTAATTCTCTTACATCTTTTATATCTGTTCCAGAACCCCTTGCTACACGAACAACACGAGAACGTTTCAAAAGTTTAGGGTTTATTAATTCTTCACTGCGCATACTATCAAGAATATGTTCCCATCGCTTGATTTTTTCTTCAGACATTGATTTCATTTCATCAGGAATATTAGATACACCTGGAAGAAAACTGAATATCTTTGATAGAGGACCCATTTTTTTCATTTTCTTGATCTGCTCTCTGAACTCTAACAGGGTGAATTTACCTGAAAGAAATACTTTGGCTTCTTTTTTAGAAGGGGTGACTTCTGCGTCTCTCAATTTTTCAATAAGGGATGATAGATCACCCATTCCAAGTAATCTGCCAACGAATCTAGGGCTATTAAATCTCTCCAAATCTTCTATTTTTTCACCAATACCGATAAATTTTATTGGAGCTCCTGTAGCAGCAACTGCAGATAAAGCACCGCCTCCACGAGCACTTCCATCAAGTTTTGTTACAAGGATCGCCCCAATATCTGTAGCATCATTAAAAGCCTCAGCCTGAGTATACGCTTGTTGACCAAGAGTTCCATCTATTACCAAAATGATCTCTTGTGGATGAATGGAACGTTCTATGCCTTTCATTTCCTCTATAAGTGATGTTTCATCTTTGTGGCGTCCGGCGGTATCTACAATAATTACTTCATGTTTTTCATTTGTAAATTGCTCAACCCCTTTTTTTACAACCTTTATTGCGTCCTTTTCCGAAGTATCTCCGAAAATCGGTACATTTATGGATGCAGCAAGTTGTGAGAGTTGATTAAACGCCGCAGGCCGATAGGTATCACCACATACGAGTGCAGTCTTGAATCCTTTCTTTTTATAAAAATAGGCTAATTTACCACAAGACGTCGTCTTTCCGCTGCCTTGAATCCCAATCAACATTATAATGGAAGTTTGACCAGGTTTTATACGAATAACTTCAGTTTTTTCACCAAGAATTGTTACAAGTTCATCATAAACGGTCTTTATAACATGTTCTCTTCTAGTGATACCTGGAGGAAGTTCCTTTGATAACGCTCGTCGTTCAATGTTCTTTGAAAGTTCAAAAACAAGATCAACCTTTACGTCAGCTTGTAACAGGGCTCGTTGCAAGTCTTTTACAAGTTCCTTAATCGCTTTTGCGTCAACGGTAGGCATACGTAGTAATTTGCGTAGCGCACCATTCAAAGCGCCACTAAGTTTTTCAAGTACCAAAACAATTACCTCATACTATTTTTGTCATCAATCATTAATGTTTTTTCCATCAATTTTGCGCATCTTTTACGAGCGAAATACCCCATTCAGCTAATTCTGTTGCGCGTTCTTGTGTTTTTGCCTCAGCAAAACTTCGAAAAATCGGTTCAGTACCACTGGGACGAATAAGAACCCAACCATCATCCGTAAGAATCTTCGTACCATCAATTGTAATCGAATCGTACTCTTTCGTGTTTTCTAAAATTGTTTCAATTACTTGCGCTTTCTTTTCGTTCGGGCACGAAATCTTTAGTTTTACATTAAAATACTGCGGTAATTCGCCCAATAAAGTAGATAGACTTTTTTTCGATTTAGAAACAATCTCCGCAATCAATGCAGCAGTCATTGCCCCATCACGCACGGGTTGAAATTCACTGAAAAATACACCACCATTTTCCTCGCCACCTAATATCGCATTTTCCCCTAAAATTGCTCTTGAGACACCTACCGATCCGACTTTTGTCCATACAATTTCACAATCACTTTCCTTTGCAATCTCTTGAATCATTGAAGAAGAAGCAACGGGCGTTACTACTTTGTTTTTCGGATTATTTGACAGGACATGTTTTTCGATAAGTGCAAAAGTACGATCTCCTGGTTGTACTATTCCTATTTCATCCACAAATATCGCACGATCAGCGTCTCCATCGTGCGCTACACCGAAATCTGCACCTACGTTGACTACGATTTTTGAAAGGTCTTTAAGTGTCTTTGGAGTGGGCTCTGGGGTTCTTCCTGGAAAACTACCGTCAATGTGGCCATTAATAGTTATTACACTACAGCCAAGTTCCCTAAGTACATACGGGGTCACTAATGCACCAACAGCGTTTGCCGGGTCGACGACTACTTTCAAGTTTGTCCTTAGAATCTCATCTTTGCCCGTCACATGTGTCTTTATTGCTTCTTTGTATACATCACATGTCTTTGACTCCGTTTGGATGGTTCCAATCATATTCCATTCTGCCAGATGTTGTCTTTTTTCAAAATAAATTGTCTCAATAGCTAATTCCTCTTCACTAGAGATTTCAACCCCATCTCTATCCATAACCTTGATGCCATTGTATTCAGGTGGATTATGTGACGCTGTTATCATTACGCCCCCTCTAACACCGTAGAGAGGTATCACATACTGGAGTGCAGGCGTTGGGCATAAGCCGATATCAAGCACGCCGAGACCTGCGGAAACGATACCTGAGATGACAGCTGATTTCAGCATTTGATTACTTGTACGCCCATCGCACCCCACAATCAGGGTTCCTCTCCCGAAATGGGTTGCAATGGCACTACCCATATTAACACAAAATTCAGCAGTAATTTCTTTATTTGCAACACCGCGTATGCCGTTTGTACCAAAGAGTTGTTTCTGTGTTCTTACCATTTTTACCACTTTAAGCCTCGTAGATTTTTTTATTGATATTTCAGTTTAGACTCTTAAACATATTATAAAAGCTATCATAGAACCCTTAAATTGCTTGATGGTTTTCAAAGAGATTACCACCTCATTTTATATTATTCCATCTCAGATGTAAGAAACAAAATAAATCCACTACTTCATCAAAACATTCTTAAAAGGAGCTGAACATCCTTTGTAGTGCAAGAAAAAGGTGATTTCTGATGTCCAAGAAGGTTTTCACATATCGCGGCCACACTCTTGATGAGTTACAAAAAATGTCTATGGATGACATCATTAAACTATTACCAGCACGACAGCGGAGATCTTTATTACGCGGTCTACCACCACGACAAAAAAAGTTATTAGAAAATATTAGGAAAGCAAGGCGCGCGGTCAAAAAAGGAAAGAAGGTAATTATTCGAACACACAATAGGGACATGGTTGTCTTACCTGAACTCGTCGGTTTCACAATCGGCATATACAATGGAATAACTTTCATAGAGGTCACAATAAGACCAGAAATGATTGGTAAGTATTTGGGTGAACTCGCCCCGACATGTAAAAGGGTAAATCATGGTAATCCTGGTGTTGGAGCTACTAAGAGTTCTCAATTTGTACCGCTCAAATAAATAAGCAAGATAATTTATCTTTTAAAATGTGAATTTGAGATTGTCTCAAACAGCAAGCTTACATAAGATAACACAAGAAAGCCCCATTGCTTGAGCCTGGGGATGAATGGTGTCAGGATTTTACATTTTTTAACTTTGTGCTACTTTTTGCTGAGTTTATAAACAGGGATGGAGTACACAGAGTGAGCAATTGTGTTGTACATTATTAACGAGTTATTGTAAGTTGTGCGGAGCACTCATACCATGTTAACAAAGAACGAACAGATCAAAAATACCTTGAAGGACACTAAGGAGCGGCGTAAACACATGAAGTGTCGGGTGTATACCGTGAAGCTAGACCATTCGCACTTAAACAAAGATTCGTTAATTCGCTTGAAGCGCTTATTCTTAGAAGCTAAATGGCTGTATAATTATTGTGTTAGCCACCCTAACGTGTTCTCTATCGATGATAAAATCACAGCCGTGTCAGTGAAGGTTAAAGATCAGTTTGAGATGCGCCAATTAGGGCAGTTATCGTCACACATGCGTCAGAGCATCATCACGCGCACCCAACAGAATATCCATAGCTTAGCGCGTGCGAAAGCGAAGGGTCGTAAAGTGGGGAGGTTGAAGTTTAAGTCATATGTGAATTCCATCCCGCTCAAGCAATACGGCAATACCTACAAGCTTATCAACAGGAAATACTTGCACATTCAAAGGATACCGCAAAAACTGCGTGTCAACGGCTTGGAACAACTACCGTCCAATTGTGAATGTGCCAATGCTACCCTACTGCACCAGCATGGCGATTATTACGTATCCATAACTACCTATACGCCGCGAGAACACAGACCGGCGATGGTAATGCCAACCCAATCAATTGGCATTGATTTTGGGGTAAAGCATCAGTTATCGCTGTCGAACGGTGTGCGTATACGCTACAAGGTGCCAGTTACACGCCGTATAAAGCAGTTGTGTAAGCAATTAAGTCGTAAACAGTATCGCAGTAAGAATTGGTGGAAAACGCTCTATAAGTTGCTCAAAGCATATGCCAAAACTACCAATATAAAACGAGACATTCGTAATAAACTGGTTCATTTCCTTGCCATTAATTTCCAAATGGTATGTTATCAAACTGAGAATTTACGCGCCTGGCAACGCCTATGGGGTAACAGAATGCTATCAACCAGCCTCGGTGGAATCATTCGCATGCTTGAAACAAAGGTGCATACACCGGTGGAAATTGACCGTTTCTTCCCCTCCACAAAGACTTGTTCGCGTTGCGGTCATCAGCGCACTATGAGTTTAGCCGAACGCACCTATGTGTGTCATCATTGCGGTCTGGTGATAGATCGTGATTATAATAGTAGTTGTGTGTTAGAACACGAAGGTCATAGGTTACTAGGTAGGGGACCTACCGAAGTCACGCCTGTGGAGACTAATACCTCTACCTTAACGTTGGAGTATCTGAATCAGATAGCCTACGTTGAGGCAAGTATGGTCGCAGAAACAGGAAGCCTCACTGCTTTAGCGTGAGGTAGTTCACAAATCAGCAAAACAAGACTTTGAGTTTTTGGAAAAAGTCAATCAATCTCACTTAATTTTCTCTGAGACGTAAATGCCATCCATAAACACACGAATGTCCTTTTTTCTAATTTTAGTCGATTGTTGTATATTTGCAGCGGTTTGAGCAACTTCTTCTATATTAATACCCTCAATGAGCAATGTATCTTTGCCTTCCATGAGTACAGAAGTGTGTCCAATAATACGGGCTCTTCTATGAGAACGTTCACCGGTAAAATTTTTGATACGAACTTCTTTACCCCTAACTTCTACTGAAATCGGGAAATGTGAGTACACAATTTTCATTTTGTAAATAAACCCATCTGTCACGCCTTTGAGCATATTTCGTATATGGGAAGCAATAGTACCTACAAGTGCCCTTTCTTTTTTTCTAGGAAAGTAGTTTTGGGTCTTAATCACATTATTTTCTTTTATAATTGAAACGTGAGCATGGCTAAAATCTCTTTTCAGTTCTCCCTTTGGACCCTTGACTATTATAGTAGATTCATTTAAATCCACACTTACATCCCTTGGAATCTCAATCATTTCTTCAACGAGAGCTTGTTTCACCATCGTAATTCACCTAAAGTTTAAGTCAAAATCCTTCATGTAAGATCTAATATACGTAAGCTAACAGCCGTCCACCGGTTTTTTGATGTTTTGCATCTGTATGAGACATAACACCTTCGGGTGTTGACACTACGAGCAAGCCAAAGCCTCTAGCTGGAAGATATCGTTTTTCCCATCTTTCAAAATCTCTAAACTTAACAGGATAACGTGGCTTTACAACACCACATTTATTAATTCGTCCTAATAATTGCACTCGAAATATCCCTGCGCGTCCATCGTCGATAAACTCAAATTCACCAACGTAACCCGCTTTTTGAAGTACGCGTAAGGTGGCTGCAATTACTCTAGACGCTGGTTTAACTATTACTTCTTTCTTACCAACAAGTTCATGATTATAAACATTAGACATTGCATTTGCTAAAGTATCCATAAGAGTCAT
Source organism: Candidatus Borrarchaeum sp. (assembly GCF_019058535.1). Lineage (NCBI taxonomy): Archaea > Promethearchaeati > Candidatus Borrarchaeota > Candidatus Borrarchaeia > Candidatus Borrarchaeales > Candidatus Borrarchaeaceae > Candidatus Borrarchaeum > Candidatus Borrarchaeum sp. Next base: position 33,486 of record NZ_JAHPYX010000268.1, on the reverse strand, counting down.
TTTAATCTCCTTTACCCAAATTTCTTGAAACCAAGTTTATCAGCCACTTCCCGGAAACAACGGCGACAAATATTTATGCCATGAGATCTGATCAAACCTCTATGAGTTCCACACCGTCTACATCTTCGGCTTCCCTTTCCAAATTTTGCACGTTCAGGCAAACATTTCACCTCTAATATTCACATTAAAAGAATTTCATTCTACGTTCTTTAACAATCTCAACACCAAACTCTTCTTCCATGAAAAGTCTCACTTCTTCTTTTGTAAGCCTATGCCTCATAGGAACAGAATAACGCTGTCGACGACGTCGAGCAATCCTATACCCAGGTCGCTCTAAAGCTACGCATACATCCATCCCAAAAATTCCTAAATCCGGATCATACTGTGTTCCCGGAATATCAATATGCTCTTTAATTCCAAAAGAGAAATTGCCAAATTTGTCAAAGGAATTGAGTAGTAATTGATTATCAACAGCAACAATTGCTTTTTCTAAGAATGATCTTGCCTTTTCTCCTCTTAAGGTCACTTTACACGATATTGGTTCATTTTTTCGAATTCCAAAATCACGAATAGTCTGTTTTGCAATAAGATTTATTGGAATTTGATCTGTCAAACTTTCAAGAACGTTTCTAGCACGTTCCAATAACTCTCCAGATCTTCCTACACCCATATTCACAACGACTTTTGCAATTTTTGGGCTACGCATAGGATATTCTTTCCAATCGTTAAGTAATCTCTCTTTTTCTTCAGCTGAAATACTTGACACTTTTTCTTCATCTGAAATACTTGACATAAGCGTTCACGTTAGAATTTTTAGATTATGTTTTACTATGGCAAGGAAATTATTGGTTCATCTGTCCCGATAGGGAAAGTATATTCAAGAGCAGTTCTAATTAATTCCCCTTGAGCATTTTCAAGCGTGACGACGCTTGCATGATGACCAATTCTTTTTTCAATTTCATTAATACGTCCTACTAATCCCGCGTTCTTGCCACCTATAATAATCGCGAGGACATCTTCTTCAAATTTAAAATGATTGATGGTTTCTTGATTTGGGAGAACGAGCTGTAATACGTCTCTTGATTTATACGTATCTTCTACAGGATTGGTAGGATCTTGAACTTTCACCAGAATATTTCTTCCATCGTGAAAATTCAATTGAATATTACCTTTCTTAACGGTGACCTTGTTTATTAATTGACATAATTTAAAGGTGACTTCTTCTCCTCCTATTTCGTGAAGGATAAGTTCCTTTGAGGGGTGTGGAAGAACTCTATAGAATTTGTCTATCTTTCTAATCTCAATAACATCCATTAGTCCAACAGGAAAACGTTCGTCTGCACGCACTACTCCATCAATGAGAACATTGCCTTCTGCTAGTATTTTTTTCGTCTCTCGATAAGTCTTTGCATAACCTAGCATATCACGGATAATAATTTGAAGTGGTATTGATTTATTTAGTGGATGTGGGCCTGGTCTTGTTCTTGGTGCCCACTTTGCCTCTTTTCTGTGGATCTGCCATAAACGCGGCGAAGCTAGCCTCTTTAAGTGTTTTTTACTTCCCATTCTCGCCATTTTAATGTTCACCTCTATTCTTCAAACAGTTCTTCCTTTCCAATTGCCTTTCTTTCGAGAATTGCTTTTCGTCGCTTGTCTTTTAAATTTAATTTAATAATCATCAAATTTGAGGGATGAAAAGGTATATTGATTGTAGTACCATCCGCTTTGTCTCTTGTTGCACCATCAACGAAAACCTGAATTTTCTTCAAATTGACATCAGTGACTTTTCCTTCGACATCACGTAGTCCTCCACGCTTAATGACGACTAAATCGCCTTTTCTTACAGTAAGTGAGCGTAAACCCAGTTCTTCTCGTAATTCAGGTGATAAATGAACGGAAACAAGTTTTTGTCTTTGGTGAAGATGTGCTTTAAATAACGCTTTACGTTGCTTTCTTGGTTGTTTTGATTTTACTCGCATTAAGAAATCCTCCTAAATAATCATCCTCGCAGTGCTAGCGATTCTTGGCCACCGTTCAGCAGCCTCTTTCGCAACAGGGCCTCTTATATCGCTTCCACGGGGTTCGCCTGTAGGTGTAGTAATAACAGCAGCATTTTCTTCAAAGTAAATCCAAGTGCCATCAAATCGTCTATAAGGCTTTTTTTGTCGTACTATAACAGCGTTAATAACCTGTCTGCGCATCTGTGGCGTTCCTTTCTTTACTGAAACAACCACCATATCCCCAACAGCGGCTGATGCAAGACGACGTAGCCTTCCTCCATATCTTAGAACTGCAATAATTTTCAGAACTTTTGCGCCAGAATTATCTGCGCATTTTAAGACAGCACCTAAAGGTAAACCTTTAGTAACACCTACTTTATAGGCACTACCAGATGCACGTCCTCTTTTTGACATTGAGTTATTCCTCCAATTTCTATAGTTTTTCAACAACGACAAAAGATACTGTTTTACTGATGGGTCGGCATTCTGCTATTCTTACTCTGTCACCCTTTTTTGCATCTATACAAGGTGGATTATGTGCGGGAATATGCGAAGTTGCACGCTCATATCGGTTGAACTTTCGACTATATTTCAGATAATCTTGTCGAACAATGACAGTGTTATCCATTTTATCATTTTCAATAACCCCAGAAAATATCCTTCCTCGAATACGCACTGGGTTGATCCCATGAAAAGGACAATGATGATCCTCACATATACTTTTTGGGGGATCCACATCTAGCCCAATATTTCTTATCATTCAATCTCACCGTTTTTTCTTTATACGATCTTCAGGACGTCCAACTAACAGTTTTCCCTCGATTTCAATGATTTTCTCATCAGGTAAAATGCAATGAAATGTAGAATACTTTTTTGGAACGATTTTGGGTTTTCCTTTATTGTAAATTACTAACGTATTCTTAGTTTCATCAATAATCGTACCGAATATACCACATAGCTCACTATGAGTGGATTTCATAACCTTTATTCTCAAACCAATGAATTCACGACTTAACAGGATCTTTGCATTACGGTTTAATGTCATTTTGATTTCGCTTCTTCTTCACGAATGATGGTAACTAGTCGGGCAATAGTTCTTCTTAATGCTTTTACTCGTCCAGGGCTCTCTAAGGCCCCTCCAGTTGCTATCTTTGCCTTATTTTCCATATATTCTGCTCTGAGTTCCATCAATTTTTTTAGTCTAGCAGAAGGTTCCATTGTTCTAATTTCTTTAGAACGTAATATCGCCATTAATCGGACACCTCTTCATCACTGTCAGATTCTTTATTCTCTGGTTCTTCTTCGATCAGTTCATCAATCGGGCTTTCAACGATTTCTTTTTCATCAGGTTTGGTTCCAGGAATAAATTCTACTTCGTCAGGAAGTACTCCCTGAGGGAGCATAATCTTTACGGTGACACCAAGGACACCGCTTTTTCGTGGCACATGGGTTGTTGCTTGATCTACATATAGTAAGGCAGGCTCGCCGCATTTTGCAACAAAACCTTCTCGAAATTTTTCTGTTCGAGCACGTTGGCTTGTAATCTTTCCCTTGATGGTAATTTCTACGCCTCTGGCTCCTGCTTTCATTACTAGTCTTAAGACGCTATATCCTGCACGTCTAAAATGTATACCTCTAGCTAACCCGCTAGCAATTCTCTGGACCATAACTTTTGCATCTAACTCAGGTACGTCAATTTGATTTACTTCAATCTGAGGGTTTTCGAGGTTAAACCGCTGTTCAAGGTCAATCGTAAGTTCTTTAACGCTTCGACCTCGGCGACCAATTATCATACCAGGACGTTCAGCATTAATAATAACACGAGTACCAAGTGGTGTTTTGAATATCTCCAAGTTACTATAACCCGCACGTGCGAGTTTGGATCTGAAATATTCGTCAATATCATTTTGTAATATGCCTTTTTCGATGAAATGATTCTTCGTTGGGATTTTTTTCCCCCCAGGTTTATCATTAGGATTTTTTACAGTCTAAACTCACATTTACTGTTCTTCAACTATAACCTCAATATGTGTTAACGTATTAAAATATGGTGACGATTTTCCAAAGGCGCGAGAAATATAGTTCTTAATCTTCATTGCTCGATGCGCCACAATATGAATAAGCCTACATCTGTCAATATCAAGCCCTTTATACTCCGCATTTGCTTCTGCATTATCAAGGATAGTCAAAATAGCATCGGCTGCTTTTACAGGATACGCACCCGCATACCACTTATTTAGGCCTTTATGATGCGGCTTTTTTCTTTTATGACGCTTCAATGGCACCATTTTCTTCATATCAATTACATCTTCGAGGAATTCCTTCGCCTTGTCGAGATCCATATCTTTTAAAGCATCGCAAATCTCTCTTGCATGCTTCGGTGAAATTCTTAAGTCTCTGCCGCTTGCTTTAGCAGTTCTATCTGGATCCAGACCATAAATTGAATATTTGTAATTTGGCATAATTCTTTCCTTCCAACAAGTATTAAGGAAGAAGAACGTATCAGTATAATCCTTCTTTATGATTTTTGCGTAATCTGAATAATCCTTCTTTATGATTTTTGCGTAATCTGAATAATCCTTCTTTATGATTTTTGCGTAATCTGAATAATCCTTCTATTAGTACCTCTTCCTATTTTTTGAAATATTTATAAAAGTTTCTTTTAGACGAGGGATTTTTTTTCATAGCTCTTCTAACGAATGAGTATGATCCAATATCGTAAGTAACATAATTAGAATTAATTTTGTGTGAATACCAGGACTAACACTACAGTACATAGCTTCTTAATGTCATGAAATCAATTAGAATTGTATAGTTTTTCAAATTCATTCTTTAATGAAATTTAAGAAATCATTCATCAAAAGGAAATCAAATGATTAAAAAATTATTCATGGATTAAAACTCTGACTAGACTATTCAAGAAGGAAATACTATAACACTCAAGATGTTTTGTTTTAGAGTGCAACATCGTGGAAAAAATGTCCAGCAGCAGAATAAAGGAATTAATTAATGGCATAAGCACCAAAGACAATATGGAGATTATTAAAGAGCTGATTGCTATAGGGAAGAATGCTATTGGTCAATTGACTGATGCACTTCAACATGATTCGTGGTATGTAAGATACAAAATAGCTGAAATACTGGGCGAAATGCAAGATAAAAGAGCCTTTCCATTCTTAATTAGAACATTAAAGGATGAGACAAATTCTTATGTTAGAGAAGCCTTAGTTGAGTCTTTAGGAAAAATAGGGGAACAAAAAGCGATTCCTTTTTTGATTCCACTTCTTAGTGATAAAGATCCGCAAATAAGAAGCGAAGCGTCATTAGCGCTTGGAAAGATGAAGATCGTAACAGCAGTACCCTATTTACTGCAGAATCTGAACTCAAATAATGGAAGAGTCCGTTGGGCGGCAGTCAGAGCTTTAGGAGCAATAAAAGATGCTAAAGCTGCCGTACTTCCACTAATTTCATTGATTGATGAAAAAAAAGAAAAGGAGTCAAATATTAGAGACTGGACTGCTTGGGCGCTTGGAGAGATTGGTGATACACGGGCAATAAAACCGTTAGTTGAAGCATTAAAAAAGGACAAAAGCCCCGATGTTCGTCAAGAAGCTGAACTTGCATTAGAAGAGATAGCAAAAAAGCATCAATTTTCAAAGGAAGAATTAATTTCAAAAAATGATTGTAACAATCGAAATAGTGAATAGGATATCAAAATGCTCTATGCACTAGAACCCGAAAGATTTTTCTTCAATTTAATTTTCTATGAGGAGGAGCTTTTTTGAAAAAAATAGAGGTTTACATGGGTACAAGCCCTTTTATGGGAGCAGGACAGTTCGGAAGCCGCTCAAGAGTTTACTATGAAACGTTTTGGAACAAGCCTGAAAACATGATAAAGATGTTTATGACGGCCATTGAGCTAAAATTTGATGGGATCCAAGCTGTGGCATATCCTAGGATATTAGATGCCCTTTATGTCGCACGAGAGAATACGGGACAACATATTCCTATAATTGCAAGTGTGCCACCGAGAGAAATACAAGAAAGTCTGTGGAATCTTGCAGACATGAAAGCGGAAGTTGTACTCGCTCATGGAGCAATCACTGATAAAGCTCTCATGTCAAATGATTATGAAACCTTAGTAAAATTTGTTAAACAAGTACGAGAATTTGCAATCCCAGGCGCAGCAACACATAGCCCAAACGAAACGCTGCCAAAATTGCTTCAAAGTGGTTTGGATCTTGAATATCTTATGACACCTTTAAACGCAATGGGTAAGTTTGTTAATGATCTCAAAGACTTATTAAAAGTCATAAACGAAAATAGCTCAAATACAAAAATTATCGCGATGAAACCATTAGCCGCAGGCGAGATTGCGCCTCAAGATGCATTAGAATTCCTTTTCCAACAAAATATTGATGCTGTAGCTGTTGGAATTACCTCAGAAGATGAAGCTAAGGAGATAATGGAAATCGTAAACACTTTACGAGGAACCTTATAATTAATTGATCCTAAATATTAAGTACTTTTATGTAAGCTTGCTTAGATTTGTAGCGTTTGTTCAAATTAATAAGCAGCGGAACCATCAACTCAGATGCTCTTGAACTGCTTAAGGGTCCAGCATCTAGGGGTCTCAATTTTTTGATTTTTTTTACCAATTGCGCAACTGTTTCTTTGGCATCTTCGTCTTCACCGCAAAGAAAAACATCACCCTTTAAATCAATAAGAACGTCGCGGAGACTATATGCACCAATTGTCTTAAAAGCGCCTATCACAATGATATCACTATCTTTTAAGACACTAGCAGCGCGTTCTGCACATGATCCTTCAGGGATTGCTACTGGTGTAGGTTGACCATTTTTCCATTCAAGAGGAACTGACACATCTATGAGAATGGTTTCTGGATTCATAAAAGGTTGAATTTCATGGAGCATTTGAACTTGGCTAGTATAAGGAACAGAAAGAACTACAACATCACAATCCTTTGCAGCATCAGGATTTTCGCGCCCTTCTAGTTTTATTGCTTTGCCACTACTAACTTTCACAATATCTTGATACTTATTGACTGCTTTTATCGCTTTATCTAATGAACGAGAACCGATTGCAACATTTTCTCCTGCAATAGCCCACCTAAGAGCTAATCCTCCACCATGACTTCCTGTACCGCCTATTACACCTATTTTCATTCACATCTAATACTCTTTTTATTTTTGAGAAGATAGTTATTCCAAGTTCTATTATTTAATTTTGAAAAAAGAGGCAATTATAACTAAGTTAACAAAGGAAAAGATTGAACAGTACAAAATAAATCAGGTGTCCAAAATAGTATTTCCGATTTGAATTGCCGTCAGTTTTTCTGACATATTAGCACACATACTCATATATTTGCCGATAAGTTCAAAAAGAAGTTCTCGATTGTTTACATTAAAGGGTAAAATCTCTTTCTGACTATAAATCCCATCAAGTTCTCCCAGGATGAAATGAGCAATTTCTACCAATTTCTCGACGATTTGTTCTTCTGCTTTTATCCATGCTTCAAGAAGTGCGATTTTTGTTTGTATATCTTCTTTTCTTTCATTGACTTTGCTCTGAGTGTCCATCAGTATCATAATTTGATGCTTGATAGGCAATTTAAGCACCACGAAATTTGGATATATTAAACTAATAAAAATGCACGAAAAATAGAGAGATCTATTTTCTTGTTAATAAGTTATCTCAAGGTGTTTTAGGAAAAAACAAAGCATCTTAAAGCTTTAAATTATCTTTGATCGTTGGATATAGAATTAGACTTTATTTCAGAAAGCAAAACCATTGCAGTACCAATTGAAATATTCAATCGTGATGCTAATTCCTTAGGAGAAATATCGGGTTCACGTGGCAGGATTTGACCTTGAACATAAGCCTTCAAATTAGGGAACAAAACAACGTCACCTTTGACTGCCTCTACCAAGATAGACCATAAATCTTCAGACGTACTAGTGTTAAATGGTTCACTTTCTGTAATTGGATCAGGGAGGGGTTCGAGGGGTTCATCCTTTAAGGGAGGCTCTTTAGAACCCTTCTTTTTTTTTGTTAGAAACTCATCCAAAGACATTTTTTCACCAAAATAGAGGAAAATATGAAAGAAATAATAGATTAACTAATTTCTCGTTAGATAATCCTTTGAAAAAGGAAGAAAAATGACCAAGAAAGTATTAGTATTGATTACTGCCCTTTGATCTCTATAATCTTACGCTCTAATTCATTGATTTTTTTCTCAAGGTCCGTAACTTCTAACTTTCTTTTTTCAAATTGTTCTTTTATTTGTGCCACTTCTTTTTCTTTCTTCGCTAGTTTTTCTTTAGCTTCTGCTGCTTTCTTTTCTTTGTTTGCCTTGTCTTTCTCATTTTTAGCCTTATGAACGTCAGCATTTTTATTTTCAAGATCTCTCTTAAGATTAGCGACATCCTTTTCTAAATCTAGAACTTTATCTTCTTCCTTTCCTATGTTTTCTAATTTATTTGCAATATTCTTTCGTTTTTTCGCGATTTCCATTTCTTTATCTGCAATATTTTTTTGTTTCTTAGCCTTTTCTTTAATTAACCCCATTTTTAATTAGCCTCCTTAAATAACTTAAATCGTATTTAATTTGTCAAATATACTGACATACCACATACATAATTCTTTGAAGTTAGATATCTGACAAGTCAAATTATTTAAAGCTTTTAAGAAAATGCAATATAAAATGATAACTTCAATTAAAAAAACTCAGTGTGAGAATTTTGCGCATTAAAGCGGCTGTTTTTGACTTTGACGGAACTCTTGTTCCATTTAAGATGGATTACATAGCTTTAAGGAGAGGAATTATCAATAAAATTGCAGAGACGGGCATCTCTGAGGATATATTTGATGTTAAAGATCCTATAAGAGTTACATTGAAGAAGGCACGTGAATTATTGAACAATAAAGATATAGACACCCTTGAGCGTGAAACAGAGGAAATCATTGATTTTTATGAGTTAGAGGGTGCAAAGAATAATGCAGTAATCACAGGCGTTTCAGAAGTCTTAAAAACACTAAAAGAGATGAATCTAAAGTTAGGGATTTTTACGCTCAATCAGAGAAAAATAGTTGAAATATTACTTACAAAGGCAAACAACCTCTTGGAAATCTTTGATGCGGTCGTTACAAGAAATAGCGTGAGTGATTTTTATGAAAAGAGCATAAAAATGAAATATTTACGCAACTGTCTCGGAAAACTCGGAGTTAAAGGAAACGAATCCATTGTAATTGGAGATCATACTATTGATATTGAGGCAGGCAATCTAATGAATGCAATCACAGTTGGAGTTCTCACACCGCGAAATGAAAAGGAATTATTAAAAGAAGAAAAATATGACTATTTAATTAATTCACTAGACGAGATTCCTGAAATAGTTCAAAAAGTGTTAGAGATATAAACCATATAAGAATAAAAGAACTGAATTAAACTGGATGTCTGTCAAAATGTCAGAATCAACGAAGGAAAGAGGTTTAAAACGATTAGTTCTGGATGTTTTAAAACCACATATGCCACTTCTTCCCGAACTTTCAGTCGAATTGAGTCGATTGAGTGGTGTAGCTGGCGTAAATATTAGTTTAATCGAAGTAGACAAGAATACCGAATCGGTAAAAATCACGATTGAAGGAAATTCGTTGGATTACGAGTTAATTGCGAAATCCTTGGAGGAGTCTGGAGCTGTAATCCATAGCATTGATCAAACTGTAGCTGGAAAGGTAATTATAGAGGAAGTAGAAACCCACGAGTCTTAACTCTTTTTGGTGAGAGTATTGGAGGATTTTGAAGCTCCTTACGCAGGAATCCCAACCTTTCTTAAGTTTCCACATGTGAATATCAAAGACATTGAAAGCCTACGAAATGTAGACGTTGCAATTGTAGGCGTCCCTCTAGATGAGACAACAACTCATAGACCGGGAGCCCGCCTAGCACCACGTGCTATCAGAGAGGCTTCTACTAGTTTTTCGGGATATTCTCTTAGATCTAAATTCGATTTGAATGATTTGACCATTATTGATGCTGGTGATGTGCCCGTTATTCCAGGCAATGTTGAAAAGAGTCACATGGCAATTTATGAAACTGTTAAACAGTTGATTAAAAAGAATATAACATCTGCTATTATTGGAGGCGACCACTCAATTACTTATCCAGCAATAAAGGCTCATGATATACTCAAAGAAAACATAGGGGTTATTTGGGTCGATAGCCACCTTGATTTTGATAATGAATACCCTCCAGGGCAACGTTATTCGCACTCTTGTAGTCTTCGAAGAACCAGTGAATTGCCATTTATTGATCCAACAAATATTGTTGTGATAGGGTATTCAGGATATGCAAGTCATCCTGAACACGAAGAAGAAGTCGATAAAGCAGGCATAAGTAGGTTTAGTATATATGATATACGCGAAGAAGGTCTGGAAAAAATAGCTAAGAAAAGCGTAGAGATTGCTACAAAGAATACAAAGTCTTTTTATCTCTCAATAGATATTGATGTGCTCGACCCTGCCTTTGCCCCTGGATCAGGATTACATGAACCTGGCGGCTTAACTCCCTGGGAATTGTTCAAGATGTTAGCCATACTCGGGCAACGTATGGTTGCGATGGATCTAGTTGAGGTCGCCCCGCCTCATGATTCTGCAGGAATTACTGCATCTAACGCGACTGCAATTATTATTGAAGCTCTGGCGGCTGCATATACATATTCTTTGAAGAAAAAGGAATAATTAATAGCATGCGCATTAACAAGCACTTAGAATATCTAAAACAACTTCTTTTAAAACTTCAATACTTGAAATAAATTCGTGAATCTCAATACGCTCATTTGGTGAATGATCAAGTTTAGAATCTCCAGGACCGTATGCAACTAGTGGAATTGGTATTTGTGCCCCAATTTCATTCATATCCGAACTACCAGTCTTTCGAATCAAACGAGGATGGCCCTTTAGAACCTTTCTAATTGCTTTCTTAAAGGCTTTCATCAAATCTGAGCGTTTATCAGTCTCAATTGCTTCCGATGCTGAAATTAAGCTGATTTCAATTTTTACTTGATTTTGAGCCTTAAACCTTTCAACACAAGATTGAATCTCATTAAACAACTCTTTGGAAGTATATTTTGGTGGATAGCGGACATCAAACCTCATTTCGCATTCATTGGGAACGATGTTTTCGTATCTTCCTCCTTGAATAAACGTAAGGCATGGAATGACTGAGTTGAAATAACTTCCTTCTTCATAGTGTTCTATGCTCTCTACGATTGTAGTCCACAGTTCAAAGGCGGATTCTATCGCATTTTTATATTGCCAACATGCACCTGTATGCCCAGTTTCAGTGCTAAGGGATAATTTGCAATCTAGCCTCCCCTTATACGCATAAGTAATTCCACCGCATCCGCTGGGTTCTCCAATGACAATATAATCTGCGTCAATGCCTTTTTCTAATAGAAATCTGGCGCCTTTTGAATCGGGCTCTTCTTGGACAACCCCTATTATTTTAATTTTACCAGGGATTTCCTTATCGACAAAACTTGAGGCAGCTATGATCATTGCAACAAGAGAAGATTTAGTATCTACCGCCCCACGCCCTGTGATTATTCCATTTCTTTCTTCGACTGGAATATATCCTGGAACTGTATCTATATGTGGTAAAAAAAGAAGAATTGGACGCCCACTACCGATTTCTCCAATAACATTGCCTACTTCATCAATCCATGAATTCAAGCCAAGTTGTTTCATTTTTGAACATAGAAATTCCGCTAACTTTTGTTCATCCCCGCTTGGGCTGTAAATCTCAAGCACTTGCTTCAAAAATTCTATTTTTTCATCCAATTTGCTTCTTGCTCCCTAAACAACTCGTTTAAAGTATCTATGACGTAGTCAATATGCTCTTCTTTAATAACTAGAGGGGGTAGGAATCTGAGCACGTTCCGCCCGGCAGAGAGAATCAGAATACCACGTTCCAAGGCACCCAGAAGTATATCTCTACAGTCAAATCGAAGTTCAACACCAATCATCAGACCCGTGCCACGTACATCACGTATGATCTTGTATTTTTCTTTTAATTGTGAGAGTTTTTTCTTGAAATATGCGCCCATTTCTGAAGCACGTTCAGGAAGTCGCTCATCTACCAACACATCAAGTGAAGCATTTGCAGCAGCACATGCTATCGGATTTCCGCCAAAGGTTGTTCCGTGTTCGCCAGGATCGAACGCATTCATAATGTTTTCTTTTGCCAAAGTCACTCCCATAGGAACACCGCCAGCAACTGATTTAGCGAGACACATTATGTCAGGAACGACGTCCCAGTGTTCGCAAGCAAACATTTTACCAGTTCGTCCAAATCCTGTTTGGATTTCATCAAGAATAAACAGAATATCTTTTGCATTACATAGTTCTCGCAACTCTTGAAGAAATCCTTCTGGTGCGGGATTTATCCCTCCTTCACCCTGTATCGATTCAACGAGTACGGCGGCTGTTTTTTCGGTTATTGCATCTTTTATCGATTGAATATCTCCAAATTTTGCATGAGAGAAACCTGGGTTAAGCGGTTCAAAGGGTTTTCTATATTTTGGTTTCCATGTCGCTGATAGACAAAAGCCTAGACGACCGTGAAAGCCCTTTTTCATCGCAAGGATATCAGTTTTTTTGGTATATTTCCGTGCAAGTTTTATAGCGCATTCTACCGCTTCAGCACCACTATTGCTCAAAAAACTTTTGCTTAAACCGCTTGGAGTGAGTTTTGCAATTTTTTCTCCGAAAACAGCCCGAATATCGCTATATAAGATGCTAGGGCAAATCATGAGTTTTGGTAATTGTTCTTCTATAGCTTTTATGACACGAGGATGGCAATGACCGATATTACAGGAACCATGACCGCCAATACAATCTATGTATTCCTTTCCATCAGCATCCCATAGTAAAGCGCCCTGTCCTTTCACTATAGCCACATTTCGCTTCGGATACACATTTGAGAGGTATTCATCTTCAAGTTGCATTATCTCTTGTGAGTTCATGATATCACCGTACCTTTATGTTCTAAAGCCTGACTTATTGGAGCATCTACAAGACCAGATGCAATTATAACTTCTTTAACATTTCCTTCAAGGGCTTCTAATGCTCCAAAGACCTTTTTCTTCATGCCAGCACCGATCTTATCGATTTCATTTTTTGCCTCTGCAGCAGTCAATACAGGAACTACATTATCGTTAACTAAAAGACCTGAGACATCAGTCAAAAGGATAAGTTTATCAGCTGAAACGGCGCTAGCAATATAAGCAGCAGTTCTATCACCATCACAATTTAATGGTTCATATTCATGAGAGAGCGCGATAGGGGCAACTACAGGTAAATAACCATTTTCAAGAAGGAGGGTAAGCAAGTTCCCATCGACTTCATTAATCTTTCCAGTATAATCGCCGCTAATCATCCGCTTTCGTCCGTTTTCGTCGATAATCTTTATTCTACCTTTTCTTTGTGCACGAATTAAGCCTCCATCAACTCCAGACAGGCCGATTGCATTTATACCGTTGTTCTGTAGTGAAACAACGAGTTCTTTGTTTATTTTACCAGCCATAACCATCTCAAAAATTTCCATGGTCTCGCGATCAGTATATCTACTTCTAAAGCCGCTCGCTGACGTAACAAATCTTTGTTCTTTGCCCATCTTTTCGGCGACTTTATTCACTATTTTAGCGCCTCCATGAACCAAAACATATTGATTTGTAGTTGTTATTTCTTGGAAGTCTTGTGCGATATTTGTAAAGATATCTGGTTCTGCGATAAGAGTACCTCCTACTTTAACTACGATGCGCATATCATCACTTCCAACTAATTAAGGATGTAATCCCGGAAAGGTGAGAGCAGTTGTTTCTTCCATCCCAAACATAAGATTCAAACTCTGAACAGCAGCTCCTGCAGCACCTTTAACGAGATTATCAATTGCTGAAAATACAACAATACGTTTAACGCCTTTTGATTCTATATCGAATCCAATGTCTGCGTAATTCGTTCCTATAACATTTTTAGGATTTGGATATCTATAAAGACCTTTTTTGTCTCTGATAAATCTAATAAAAGGCTCATCTCTATAGAAATTTCTATAAATTCTCCAAATCGCATTTTCACTTACCTCAGTTCCGCCATCAAGAAAAACGTGAGAGGTGCTCAAAATACCTCTAATAATGTCAACCGCATGTGGCGTCATAAAGACTTCTACAGGTTTGCCAGAAGCTTCTTGAAGTTCCTGTTCTATTTCTGCTGTATGTCGGTGACCAGTGGGTTTATATGGTCGAACAATGCCCGCTCTATGCGGATGGTGAGTTGCGGTTGAAGGTGTTGCTCCCGCTGCAGAACTACCAATTTTGCTATCAACAATAATCCGCTTTAAATCTATTTGGTCGGCAAGTTCTTTGAAAATAGGGAATAAAGAAATAATTGCGCTAGCTGCCAGACAGCCAGGGCATGCAACAATCCTTGCTTTTTTTATCTCTTCACGATGAAGTTCTGCGATCCCGTAAACAGCTTCACTCAATAACTGAGGATTTGGGTGCGTACGGCTGTAATATTCATCATATTTCTCTGGATTCTTGAGTCGAAAATCTGCTGACAAGTCAATAATTTTTATGTCACACTCCGTTATTAGATCTGGTACATAACTCATGGATGCGCCATGTGGAGTTGCCGTGAAAATCACGTCACAATTGCATAAATCTACGGTTTTACGAGACGAAAATTTCATTTGAAGTAAGCCTTTTAAATTCGGATGAAGACGATGGACATATTCACCCACGTATCTTTCAGACGTAACATATGAAATTTCTACTTCTGGATGCATTACAAGTAGTCTTAACAATTCACCGCCAGTATACCCACTTGCACCAATTATGCCTGCGTTTATCATAGCTTTTTCTCACCTGCGTTTATCATAAACTCTTGAAAATCGTGACAAAACAAGAGTTTTGAAATATTTAAGTAGTTATTTCTTAGCTTGTTCAATAAGGTAATCCACTATTATTTCGTGAACTGGGATGCCTGTTACTTCAACAGTGTTGCGAAATTCCATGACGTGGTTCACTTCATGACAAACATATCCATCAGGGCTTTCCATTAAATCGACTCCTAGAACCCCGCCTCCAACAGCTTCAGCTGCTTTCAGGCTTATTTCTTCGATTTCGCTGTCCACTTCACATGGTAAAGCTTTGCCTCCGCGTGAGGTGTTTGTTATGAATTCACCTTCTTTAGCGACTCTATAAATAGCCGCAACCACGTCATCTCCGATTACAAAACTACGAATATCGCGCTTCCGCAACTCTGTAGGTAGCCTCTTAACTTCCTCTTGGATATAATAGATTTTGCCAAGAGGAGGTGACATCGATTCTCTATGTTCGATAATAGCTTTTGCTACGTTATCTTCATTGACAGGTGCAATAAAATGGCCCCAACTTCCTACAATTGGCTTGACTATGGCGGGATAACCAATTTCCTTAATCGCTTTGAGTGCTGATTCTGGTGTAAATGCCATTATAGTTCGTGGTGTAGGCACATTCGCCTTTTTCAGAGCCATTGTAGTCAGAAGTTTGTTACCACAGGTTTGAGATACCTGAAAAGGATTTATTACCTGTGTGCCTTCGTTTTCTAAAACCGCTGTGAGATATAGACCACGATAATAACTGATACATCTTTGCAGGATTACATCGTTTTCGCCAAAATCGTTATCAGAACGGGTAATATCAATGGAGAGATCTTTTGCGTCAATCTTTGCAACTTCAATACCTTTTTTTGCTGCCGCTTGGATTATCGATTTTTCGTACCATCTAAGCCTATCAAAAAGAAGTCCAATGGTTTTCATTTCGTTATCCACATCGCTCAGTTTCTCTTATCACAAATGTATGAACATAATTTCATTTTGATCAATTTAGTTTTTTAAAATAATAAATTTGAAGTTAAAAATATTTTAATCATTCACCCCAGTCTTCTCCTTCAATTTCAGCAGAAGAAATTTCTATTTCTCCTTCACTGACTTTTGTTACTTCTAGCTCAGTCCCGCAATCGGGGCAGTCAAGGATTTCACCCATTACTACGTCTTCGGGGACGTCTATCAAGGCACCACACTGAGGGCATTCAATAGATTTCAAACAAGGTCATCTCATTGTCAACATAAAGATTTCATTGTTAACATTCTAAGGAGTATGAATAATAATAGTTAGTTTATAAAGAATGCGCTGACTAGTGATTAAAGGCAATTTACAGTCTTTTATGTCTCTGTATGTGATTATATTGGAGCCATTGTGTTTAAAATCAAAATAGAGGCTGCAAAATAATAAAAAACTAGCTGAAAAATAATAAGAAAAAATCATAGAATTTATTTACTCGCCCCAGTCCTCTCCTTCAATTTCAGCTATGCAGACCTCGATACCATTTCCATTGATTTCTCTAACCTCGACTTCTACTCCACAATCGGGACAATCGAGTATTTCGCCCTCCATTACGTCATCGGGGGCATCTATTGCGGCACAACATTCTGGACATTCAACATCGTACAAGTTGGGTCACCTCAAGTAATATTGATAAGATTATTGTTCGTGATTAAGATACTTGATTCGGAATAATAGTTTTCACTATATAAATGTTGTGTTTGAAAACATAATTCGAGGTTCATAATTCGATTTTTTTGGTTCGAAATTGTGAAAATTTTCAAAAAATCGAGCAACATACGAAAATCTAATTCAAGAAGAAATAAAAAAGTTACGTTAGTAAAATACTTCCATTCCGAAGGAGGGGACTTCCCACCGATCAAGTAATTAAAACCAACTGCGTAAGACGAGACTTGTGTTTGTTCTAATTACACCCTCAGTTAACCGGATTTTTTCAAGTGTTCGATTAAGCTCTTCAATTGTCGTAGTTGAAAGAACAGCAATGATATCGTACTCTCCAGTTGTTTCAAATAAATATGACACTCCTTCAATTTCAATGAATTTTTGAGAAATCTCGGGCGTATGCATGCTTGCTTGGGTTTCTATCATCGCGATAGCCTTTGTTTGTTGTTCTTCATCGATTTCAACAGTAAAACGCTTAATGATGCCATTATCCTGAAGATTTTTTATCCTTTTTCGAACAGCAGTTTCTGAAAGTTCCACAGCGTCAGCAATTTTTACAAAGGAAGTACGGGAGTCTTTTTTTAAGAGATCAATAATTTTTTGGTCTATGTCATCCAATGGAAAACCTCCCATTTAGATATATTTGAATCCCAACCTAACCTTATGATTATTTATAAAACTCCACGTTTTATAAGAATTCTCAATCTTTCCGTGAGAGGAAAGACCAACCTTATAGAAATTGTGGGCGGACAAATACACAAAAACAAACTTACATTACTCTTGTTTTCTCAAAACAAAGTTTAATGAAAGCATGTTATGGCAGAGCCTTTCTAAAAGCGTTAATTGTGTCAAGCAATTTATTTCTTAATTTAAGAAGGTGAATTTGTCGCAGATTTACTACTAGAAGCAATATTGGTACCAGAATGATTGTATACGGCGAAATGTATTTGAATAAAGCGCTATCTAAATTTCCTCCGATCAAAAGGGGTAAGTTATACTCTAAAAACGGATTTGGAGTCCATGGAAAAGGAACTGGATCAGTAACTGCACCAGTTGCTATGGTAAAAATACTATATGCCAAAGTACCAAAAAAAATCACTTGAAACCAGCGATTATTCGCAATATGGGGAGTATCTAAAAGTATCCCTATGGGGACGACAATGAAAGGAATGACACTCAATAAAAGCCTTGGGCCGTAAGCTCCGCCTCCATGCCATACAACATACACAGACAAC
Source organism: Candidatus Borrarchaeum sp. (assembly GCF_019058535.1). Taxonomy (NCBI): domain Archaea; kingdom Promethearchaeati; phylum Candidatus Borrarchaeota; class Candidatus Borrarchaeia; order Candidatus Borrarchaeales; family Candidatus Borrarchaeaceae; genus Candidatus Borrarchaeum; species Candidatus Borrarchaeum sp. The sequence continues at coordinate 15,624 of NZ_JAHPYX010000268.1, read as the reverse complement.
ACAAATAACATCAATAAGAAGGTTGACGCAAACCAAATTGCCTCTTGTGGATAACGTCTAAAGAACAATACAAAACCATATGCTGTAAATAGAAGAAATGGCGAAAAATAAAATAATCCACGATAGGTACTGAACAATAAGCCCCACAAACCGAGGTACATGGGATAAGAAAACGCCTGAAAACTTTGTACTTCTCCATAATAGCCAGTATACATATATGGCGTTGAGAATGGGCTATCGAAAATTACAAAATGGTACCAGGCGAGCAGTCCTAAACATGCTAGGTAAGGAACTAGAAATAACAATAATTTTCTAAATTCTCGTTTAAACGCATAAAATGCGAGAATTGGTGGTAATGCAAGTACATTTTGGTAATCTATACAAACAGAATATCCTAAGGCAAGGCCAGCAAGGAATACTTTTGTACTGTCTTTCCTTCCATTTTGAAAGTAATGCACTGTGAGGTACGCCGCTGAAATTAATAGAAATGCGGATGTTCCATGTGCAAAAAAGGTTTTCCCATAGACAAAAGCGATTGTACCAAAGGCATAAGATAAAGCTGTAAGGAGACTCGTTTTTTCATTAATTTCAAGCAACTTACAAAACTCGAAAACCACCACAACGCTAAGTACAGTAAATATAGAGCCACATAAGACTACAAAACTTGCCAACGTTCCGTTAACTAATAAAGGATCTGAATACAGTCTATATGCAACAAATTTACCAAGAAAATAGAAGGGAATTCCTAAAAAACTCAAGCCTGGTCCTTTATCCGAATAATAGTTTCCGCTCCCAGGAGGGTATTCACTATAATCTATCCACCATGTCCATTCCATAAAATCATTGATCTTAAACGATTGCTGTTCTACAATTGCCATAATTAAAGCAAGGCGAGACCCTTCGTTGGGAGAATTAAAGCCGTTAATAAAGTAGACATACACAATTAAGACGCTAATAAAAAGACGTGTCCTTATATCCCTGGTTAGAGAAAAAAGTGATTGCGCTTTAGTCATAGGCTTTATACCTTTTTCTGTAATTCTTTAATTTGACCTCAGTTTCATCTATGGGCTTATAGTATAAATCGCAATTCTCTGAAATACGTTATAAACTAAATTGTTGTTGTAATTTCAGGTCCTTCTTTCGTGACAATCATCGTTTCTTCATTTTGAGCAACTTTACAGCCTTTCTTATCTGAAAGTACTTTATATCGATGGAAGACACCCTTCGTGACGAGTTCATTTAAGGCCACTTTATAAGCTTTGACTTGTTTGGCGATCCATCTCTCGCTGAATGGTAACGTTTTATGCTCCTTTAAAACAGCACTAATTATTTTTCGAGCGCCTTTTGATCTAACTGGAGTTCGAACTGGCAGTAAACGGTAGATATAGCCATAGGGTAAATCATGAACAGAGCCAGAACCAGAACTGGCAAATGTTTCAACGGCATACACTTCTCCCTCTTCGATCTTAACCCCGTATGGAATAGGGACGTTTGGGATTGTTTTTGACCCATGTAACGAATATTCATCTAGAATATGTCCTGAAAGTTCTTTGATAGGCCTATATTTAGATGATTTTGATTTTATAGTAGATTCAACTATTTTGCCAATATCTTTAGTGTTGGTTCCAGGAAGCACTGCTTCAATTGCGGCATGGCAAGAATCCACCGCAGCTTCAACCAATTTATCGAAATCTGGATCGAAGTTTACTGTAAATGCTGAGTCTGCAATAAAACCATCGATGTGTGCACCGATGTCTACCTTCACGATATCGCCTTCTTTTATTATTGTCTTATCCCCAGGTGGTGATGAATAATGGGCGGCTATATGGTTAATTGAGACATTACAAGGAAAGGCAAGTTTTCCTCCTTCTTTTATCACAAATTGTTCAGCCTTTTCGCAGATATCAAAGAGTTTTGTACCAATTTTTACAAATGGTCGAATGTATTCTTTTGCCTTCGCAACAATATGACCGGCTTTTCTATATTTCTCAAATATATCTTCTTTTGAACTTGATTTTTTACGTGACATTCAAATACACCTCTCCGAAATGAATTGAAAGAATAATAGCTTGGAAATTGGTTACCAGTGTCTTTTGTTTGGTATCATGTTTAAATTAATTCTTGCATTACACTTTGTGAATAACAAGGCTTTGATTGTGATAATGGTTACTTTAAATTTTGCTATAACGGATCGTGGGAAAAGTGAAATATCAGGTCTTAGCAGGAAAATTGAGTAAGATAGAAGTTACGTCAAAGCGAACGGAGATGACAAACCATTTAGTGGAGTTATTTAAAGCGACTCCTCCAGACCATATCCGTGACGTTATTGGCCTTATAAGAGGCTCACCTTACCCTGATTATGAAGATTTCCAATACGGAATGGCTGAAAAAATGGTAATAAAATCTATTGCAAATGCTACCGGATTAACTACCAATCAAATTGTAGAAAAAATGAAAGAGAAAGGGGATCTAGGAAAGGCTGCGGAAGAAGAGTTAGCAATTAAAAAACAAACAACTTTGTTCACAAAGCTACTTGATGTCAAATACATGTCAGAAACACTTGATAAGATAGGCAGAACAAGTGGTAAGGGATCAGTAGACACTAAGATTAAACTATTAGCAGGATTGCTAACAAATGCGTCTCCTTTAGAAGCTAGGTACATAATCCGGACAATTTTAGGTCAAATGAGACTTGGTATGGCGGATATGACTATTATGGATGCACTTGCAATTGCCTATACTGATAATGCAACAAATAGACCTATAATAGAAAGAGCGTTCAATATTTCGTCAGATCTTGGTCTAATTGCAGAAAGATTAGTGAAGGAAGGAATAGAGTCTGTCAAAGACTTTAAGGTCACGATTCGGCATCCAATTCGTATGATGATGGCACAAAGGTCAGGAGAGAAAGAAGAAATATTTGCAAAGTTAAAAGGAACATTTATTGCTGAATTTAAGTACGATGGAGAACGTCTTCAGATTCACAAGGATGGGGAAACGGTGCTTATTTTTTCAAGACGACTTGAAGAAATTAGTGAACAATATCCTGACGTATGTGAAATGGTTAGAGCACAGATTCGTGCTAATAATGCAATTATAGAAGGAGAAGTTGTTGCATATAATGTTGAAACTGGAGAATTACGTCCTTTTCAAGAACTAATGCATCGACGCAGAAAATATGGAATAAAGAAAACTATGAAAGCGATTCCAGTTAATCTTTTCCTATTTGATCTTTTATACCTTGATAACAAAGATTTCACAAATAAAAACTATCCTCTTCGTAGAAAAGCGCTGGAGAAGATAGTAAACGAAACAGAACAACTTAGACTTGCAGTTCAAAAAGAGATAACTTCTGAAGATGAATTAGAAGAATTTTTCGAATCAGCGGTTGAAAAGGGATGCGAAGGCATTATGGCAAAATCCATTCAAGAAGAATCCATTTATCAGGCGGGTGCAAGAGGCTGGCTGTGGATTAAATTTAAAAGAGACTATAAAAGCGAAGTTGCAGATACGATCGACGCGGTTGTAATTGGAGCATATGTGGGGTACGGAGCGCGCACAGGTTTCTATGGCTCTCTTCTCATGGCGTGTTATGACCCAATCGAAAATCAGTTTAAAAGCGTGTGTAGAATGGGTAGTGGCTTTACAGACGAACATTTGGAGACTCTTCAAAAATTATTAGACCAATATCGCGTCTCGAAGAAACCACCTCGAGTAATTATCAAAAACTCAACAGTTCCAGACATATGGATCAAACCAACAATTGTTTTAGAGGTTCAAGCTGCTGAACTAACACTTTCGCCAGTGCATACATGTGCTTTAGATATGATAAGAAAGGGAAGCGGTCTAGCTATGCGTTTCCCAAGGTTTACTGGACGTATAAGGGATGATAAGACAGCTGAACAAGCAACATCTCAACAGGAAATAATCGACCTTTTCAAAGGTCAGTTAAAGAAAATTGAATAGCACAAAATAAAAAAAAATAAAATAGAGAATGGAATATGTTAGATGAATTATCTCGTGCTAAAGCTTTTAGGCTTACTGCTTCTATGACAGACTCGATCCCCTTGCAGGTTACGGAGGTCTTATCTCCACAGGCTTAACATCCCCACGCCCCGTAGGTACTCATAAACTTTGTCACCAACAAGCTATATAACCACAACACAATTCATCACTTTGCTTAAGCATTGGTGCTTTCCTGCTCAGTTATCAGTAAGGTATGTGTGCTTTTAGCCTAAAACGTAATAAGAGAATGCATGATATAGACACTTTTACTTCGAGCAGATTAACAATTACCAATCATCTAAATTATCCAAGGTGGTTTTCAATTTGGTTTGGAAAAAAATCAAGAAAATGTCAAAAGGCACTCTGCATAAGATTACGCTAAAGAGTGATTCAGAAGACGAATTTACTAAAATTGATCCTGATAAACTACCAGATGATAAAATGTATATTGATCTTGAAGGTAGGAATCGCGCAGAAAAAATCGTGAGAGGATGTTTAAAGACAGGATTAGTTACGATAGGAGATGCATTAAAAGAAGCCCATGTAAAATTCATCGAGTTACAGCTTTTAAATTCATGGACTCAGATGGACTCAATTATTGACCTGGCTGAAAACTTTTATAACGACGTAACCAATCCAGATTATGGGTTTTCCACGTATTTTGAAGTCAAGAAAATTGAGGATATTGATTTCAAATTCGTACGAGTTCTTGAATTCAATATTCTTACTGAACTGAAAGCGTTAGAAGAGAGTGTAATGTCCTTTAAAAATGAAATTATAAACGAGAATTTTGTAGGCGCCGGCATTGAAAATTTAAATGTATTCTCTGAGAAACTTTCAGAATTGCGGCAGCTCAATGAAGAACGTAGGAAACTAATATCCAGTTATGAAAAACTTGCGGTTTAACATTAAAAAGAAACGAGATAATCTTTAGGTGAGATCAGAGATTCTTTCAATGAGCATGCCTTCACACACTATTGGATTGTTTTTAAGTGCAATTGCATGTGCCTTTGAGAGCCGTGATTCACTATTAGAGAAGATTGAAAGAAGTAAGTCACCCGCTTTCACTTTGTAACCCACCTTTGCATGGAGTAATATTCCAGCACCTTTATCACGAGGAGTTCCTGCGGTATTGCAAATCTTCACAATCTGTTTGTTATCGACTCTTACTATATAGCCATCGCTGGATGAGCGCAACTCCGCCTTATAATTGCCTATAGCAACATCCTGTGATTCAATAGTAGGATTACCGCCTTGTGCTTCAATTATTTCTTTCATTTTGCTTAATGCTTTTCCTGAGTTCAAAATTTCTTCAGCAAGTTGCTTTCCTTGACCTTTAGTTGCTTTTCCAGACATCTCAATAAGCACTCCGGCTAGAGCACATGATTTTTCAATTAAACTAGCTGAGGGTCTAAGTCCTTCTAAAGCTTGAAGTGCTTCTCTTGCCTCCAATGCAGGTCCTATTGCATGGCCAACAGGTTGTCCGCCATAGGTAATTGCAGCTTCTGTTTTTATTCCTATTCGGTCACTAAGCTCAACGAATTGTCTAGCGAGAGTACGCGCCTCTTCGACACTTCTAACCTTTGCACCTCTTTCATAATATCGGGTAAGTGTAGGAATGTCCAGAACAAGAAAATCCACACCAGTTGCCAGTTTTTTTGAGTAAATGCTTGCCATCATTTGCGGCAATGGATCTATGCCAAGTCCATGTTCAACACGGTGAATGAAGATATCATCAGAGGGAGCAAGATTAAGAGCGCCTCCCCAGGCAATGGTTCCTCGGACTTTTTTTGCCAACTCTTTTAGTTCGTCTATATTAAATTTTACATCCGCCAATACTTCAAAGGTGTCTGCTGTACCAGCCGGGGAAGTAATTGCACGGCTTGAGGTTTTGGGGATGAGTAATCCAGCTGAAGCAACGATGGGCACAATGAGTAGGGTCACTTTATTCCCTGGCACGCCTCCAATGCTATGCTTATCAAATACGGTTTCTTCAAAATCGATCATTTGTCCTGTCTCTGCCATCGCTTTTGTAAGATGCCCAATTTCCTCCATATCTAATCCAACAAACTCTTCAGCTAGTATAAAAGCCGCAAGTTCCAAATTAGAGAGGTTTCCTGCAACAGCATCAGCAACAATTGAATAAATCTTGTCTTTTGACAACTTCTCACTTTTCATTTTTTCTTTTATGAAGTAGAAGGAATCAGGGCGTCCTACAGCTGTAACCTCTACTCCCGCACGTAATTCAAAAGCAAATTTTTCTAAAATATCCTTATAAATTCCGATTTCGCCCTCATTTACGACTGTCTTAGTGGTTTCAACCATACCAACTGTAGATACTTCACTTTGTCTTATCTTGAGTCGATCGCCGTTTTTAAATCCCATTTTTGTAGCATCATCTTCATTTAAAATGACCTCATTCTTTCCAGAGGTAATGTCAATCGGCTTGATAATGAATTCTGTCATCAAATCAGATCAATTCTCCTAGTAATTGAGAAAGGTTTCTACAACTAACTTGTTAAATTACTGGTTCATATAACTTTCTTGAGAGTCGGCAATAATCGATTCAGCTGCTTTTTGACATCAACGATCACCAAATTCGAAATTGAAGGCTTGAAAAAGACCAAAAATCCATGTATAGCAACATCTCTAAGTATTTAGATCAAAATTTTTACGAGAAATATTTAAACTATGATGTGTAGGCTTCTAATATAAGGTTATGATAGCGCGCTGAGGGATGAAAATGAACGAACTGGCACAGAAGATCATAAAGTACACCACAATCAAAGGTCGTACAACTCTTGGTGATATCTGCGAGCGATTTGAAATACCTACTATTAGGAGATGCAAAGAGGTAATCTTAGAACTTTGGGAAAAAGGAGAGTGGTCTGGAGCAGTGGACTGGTTCAATAAATTAATTCTTCCACCAAGTGCACTTGAAACGTTACCAAAGTGCCCTCAGTGTGGGAAAGAGATTGAAATGTCACCAAATCCTGACAATATTATTAAATGTGGATACTGCGGTATAAAGATTTATACAAGAATATAGAAATTAAATCTAGTTAAAGTTCGCCCTTTAGTTTATTCAAAAAAACTACAAGTTTATCAAAATCCAGTGCTTTCAGCATTGATATTTTTCGTTCCCAATCGTCATCAGAATGTCTCGCAAGCCTTTTTTGTATTTCTAAGGCTATCTTAAAATTTGTTTCTATTTGCTCTTTCCATTTTTCTTCATAGAATTGCATAAGATAGTCTTCTGATACATCATCGGTTGCTATTGCTTTAGCAGCAACCTCTCCAGCTAAATAACCAAATTGTATTGCATATCGGATTCCTTCGCCAACTAGTGGACTCCCCTGACCAGCAGCATCCCCAACGCTGATAAATCTATTCGATACTGTTTTCGGAAGTGGCCCCTCACAAGGGAAAATTCCATGGTGATACTCAATAGGCACCGCATGTTTTAGATATTTGGAAATATTTGGATGCTGTTGCATTATGACTTCCAAATATTTGAACGGATTTTCTTTACTATCAGGTCTTATAATCCCGACACCAATTCTAGCGCGATTTTTACCTGTTGGGAAAATCCATGCATAACCTGCAGGCGCAAATCTTTCTCCCAAAATAAAATCAACATGGTTTTCATCTGGCAGTTTAGGAACATATGCTTCATATTCTGCACCGATACCATATCTTTGCCATTTGCCTTCTTTTAATCCTAATCGACGTGTAATAAGTGATAAACTACCAGAGGCATCTACAACAATTTTTGAGAAAATGTTTTTGGACTCTGAACCAGAAGATTTAGTATTAACACCAACAATCTCACCATTTTCCAAGATTGGTGAGAGTACCTTGGTATTGGGAAGGATGTGCGCACCTTCTTGTGCCGCCTTCATTGCCAAAAACTGAATTGTCCCTCTTACATCTATTATGCAACCATAAGGGTCTTGATCTTTAAAACTAGCAGAGACAACATCTCCTGAAGGAGAGTGAAAAGCAATAGAATTTATGGGATGCAAAAGGTTTTTATCAAGCCCAAGATGGAGCATCTCACTATACCAGGAACCTCCACTTGTATGAACAGGATAACCCAGTTCCTTCTCTTTTTCAATTACTAAACAATCTAAATTGTTCCTTGATGCAGTTATTGCAGTAGCTAATCCAGCAAAGCCTCCACCAACAATAATTATATCATAATTCATCAACACTAGGGCCCCCGTAGAAATAAAAATAAGATTTAATAGCAAAACTGTTTATTTCAAGAAAGTAGATTCAGCTACCTTTGTATCTTCTTAAGTGCCTGGATTATTTCGGAAAGAGATTTTCCACTGTCAATCGGGACAGTCTTTTCGACAAATGTACCTTGTACAACTATATTTGCCCCTGCTTTAACACAGTTAACAACCGCGTCTACTGAATTTAAGCCGCCACCTACAATTAACGGTATATCTATTGTTTGTGAAACTGCTTTAACCATGTTTAAAGGAACCGCTGCATTGGCGCCAGATCCCGCTTCCAGATAAACAAGTTTGAATCCTAAGTATTGTGATGCAAGAGCATATGCTGCTGCAATTTTAGGTTTTTCTCTCGGAAGTAAATTCGCATCTCCAACGAATCCAGCCGTTGCACCGGGTTCTATAAGTAAATAAGCCATTGATATTGCCTCTAGATCCCAGTTTTTTAGAATTGGTGCGCTCATTGCTTGTGCTCCAGAGATCCAATAAGGATTTCGAGAATTCATTAAACTCATAAAAAATACAGCATCTGCAAATTTACTCAAACCCGTGATATTTCCAGGGAATAAGATCACTGGTACATCTACATATCGTTTTATTTCTTTTACAGTATCATCTAGAATACCAAAAGCTGTTGACCCTCCTACCATAATTCCATCAGTTCCAACTTCAAAAGCAATTTTGGCTATCTCTCCAGCTACTTCTGAAGTAGTTCCACTTAAAGGATCAGGATCAATGAGTGTAAGATGTATAGCAGAGTGTTCTTCTGTTTTATTTCGTAAATATTCCCAGACAGATTGTTTTGGCATTTTTTTTATGTCCTCCAATAAGATAGATCCATTGTAGCCTTGAATAGTCTCACTTGATACGCTATCTGATATCTGTTCGTGTGATTTTGCTCATATAATTTTCTCACACTTAAACTTATTCAATAATTTAGCTTTCTTAAGATACGTTAAAAATCGTCAAAAAGACGTCTAAAAAACCCAGTTATACTCAACCTTTCAAGAGGCATTCAAAAAATCAATCATTTTTCTTTAAGACGATACCAATTTTTGGTTCAAGAATAAACGGAATATATTCCGGAGGGGTTTTTGTTCGATGTAGTTTAGAAATACGCAAATATCCATCATATTCTTCTTTTTCGGAGGGTAAGAAGTCTATAACACCATCAAAACTCGCCCGAATCGACACTTCTAGTGGTGTAGGAATACCGCCCCTTGTATATACTGCGATACCAACAGAACGTGATCTCCAGAAGCGATCACGCCAAATTTTTGTCGCTCCTAACGTGTGGGCTGGTGGACTAAGATGAACAAGTGGTGTCATAACTATGCAACATCTATCAACTCCTTGTAAACGTTCAAATTTATCATAAATTAGTCTACTGGCTGCATTAAGGTCAGTTAAAACAGTTTCAGGAATTTCAAGAAAGTTGAGAGAAGTGGACATACTAGATGTACCCCAACCATATACTTCCATTTGTTTTCGAAATACATATTCTGTCTCAGTTGTAGCTACGTACAAAACTTTTTCATTGTTTTCAAGTCCTTTGAAGCAGAATTGTTTGGAGAAAATTGACTCTGCATATCCATCAAAGCCCCAAACGCTGATAAAACTTCCTCTAGGGAAACCTCCTTTAAGTAAATCATCTAATCCTTCAATTCCAGATGTCATTCGGTCTACATCATCCCTTGATTGTGACAGGTTTTTCCCCCCTATGCACGTGGTTTTATTTCTATACCATGATCAGTAATTTCAAAGGGATACACGCCAATTTTATGATGAACGCCGCGGAGTTTACGAATCTCAATATATCGTTCACGTGTCATTCCTTCAGGCCTAAAGTACAAGGTAATGAGCCCATCTGCCACGAATTCTTCAACGCCATATCGACTTAGCACAGTAGAAGCCTGTTCAAACGATACTTCAGGCACTTCAGAAATCATCAAAATTGTGCAGCCCATATTCTTCAAAATTGCACATAAACGATGTAATTCTCGGCGTACAACATCTTTACTTTTCAAAGCCATTAAAAGTGCCGTAATGGAATCTAAAACAACTCGCTTTGCTTTGTTTCTTTTTATTGCAAGTTTAATGCGCTCAATAAGAGGTGTCAGGTCGTCAACTTCTCGGACTATCCTTACCGATTCTTCGCTGGCAAACACCTCTACAAAAACAAGTTTCTTTTCCTCAATTAATGATTCCAAATTCCATCCAAATTTCATTGTATTATCAATTATCTCTTGGGCAGTTTCCTCGAAAGTAACATATACGGCAGTTTCTTGGTTTTTTATACCGCCAATTAAAAACTGTGTACTAAAAATTGTCTTGCCAGTACCAGCATAACCAGTAAGCATAATTACTTTTTTTTCAGGGATTCCACCGTCAAGTATTTCATCTAGGCCGGATATCCCAGTCTGTAGTTGTTTCATAGATTTTTGCTCCATTCTAATATGATATAATGATTACTGTTTCTGAGGAAAACTTTCAAGTTATTGCATTATTGGCTATCTAGTTTGATTTAACTAGCGATGGTTTTGTATATCTTGATATATAAATTACTCTTTGCGATACGGAAGGACTTGCTCTCTGTTCATTTTTTGTTATGCAACTCGAATATCTTTAACACACGCTCTTCTAAAACTGTTGCTGGAAGATCGTATAACGTAATGCGCGCTCTTCGACCACGTCTTCCTCTACCAAGTGGTCCTACTGCCTTTCCAATTATACCTACTGAATCAAGACGATGTACATATTTTCTGAAGGCTGACAAGCTTTGCGCTTTTATTCCCTCGCGTTCTTCGCATGCGATCTGGTAGTATTTGTAAGCTTCATTAATAGTAGTAGCAGTTATTCCGTGGTGTTTAAGGCGCCTTGCTAAACCAAGTGCTGCCAAAAGTTCGTGATCATTTAAATCGTCAAGAACATCAGGGCGTAGTTCAGGATACACTCCAACTTTCGCCTTTCGAACAAGTTCTGCGTTTATCTCATTAAAATGTTCGTAATCAGCCATTTTTCCGGACCTTAATAGAATCTCAATACCATGTCTTGCGTTCTGTGTTTGGCTAGCAATTTCTGCAACCATATCGATGATATCCTCAGAAATAACTCCGGAATTAAATGCTAACTGTGCACGATAACTCAAGATATCGAATAACTCATCTTTTGTATAACCAGGTACATTAATTTGATCGTGAATATGTCCAGAAAGAGGGGCATTAAGTATAGCCCGCCATTCTGTCCGTCTGCAGATTATTATTGTGGAGATTCGGCTACGTTCTATCCCAAAAACTTCACTAGCATGAATTATTGACAGAATTTCATCACTACCTAGAAGATTAGCTTCATCAAGAGCAATTATTAAACGCATGTCGTCCTTTTCAAGTCGTTTAACTAACATGCCCAGAATTTCCTCATCAGAAAAACCTCTAGCTGTAACATTGAAATGGTCTGTCAAAAGATTTCTTAAAATCGAAGTTTTTGTCCGAAAAGTATGTGCATTATATAAAATGAATTTAATCGCTATATTCTTTTTCTTTGCAGCGTTTTCGATATGTGTTCCGCAATATCTCGCTACTGCCGTTTTTCCAACCCCAGCAGTTCCAGTAATTGCTATATTAATAGCAAAAGATCCCTTTTTTTGAATAAGTGGACGAAAATCTGTAGCTAGGCGAGAAATTTCTTCTTCACGTCTAGGAAGTTTTTGAGGTAGAAATTCTGGAAATAAAGAACGCTCGTCCCTAAAAACAGACGCACCTAATAATATCTTTTCAACAAGATCTTCTTCTTCCAATGCGAACACATCCCATCCTACATCCTAAAGAGATTTTGTAAATAATAACTTGATTTGGTATTCACACGATTACATATGATTTATTTTCTTTAAGAACGTAATATACTTACTTCATGTTTTTTGATGTTTTGTCGAAGTATTGCTAACGCTAAATGAATTTGATTGTGTTGCTTTCATTTGATTTTGAATTAAATAATCATATTTATGACAAATTCTCTTCTTAATCGAAGAATATGCAGTTACCTATTCTCAAACACAGTATTTAACTTGTTCGGCAAAAAGTTCATTTCGATAGGAAAGAGTAGTTCAAAAATAGTTTGTGTAACTAGGAGTTCTTTGTTAGCCACTTAGGTGTTTTAACAAGATAATTAGTGAAAAAATCTAGAAAATCGGGAGTTTCCTTCAAAAGAGATGCGATCTCAGAATCCAAGTAGACTTTTGCCGATGTAAGTTCCATTTTAATATATTTTCCAAGACCAATTTCCTCTAAATATTTGTCAAGGATTTTTCTGGCAAGTAATTCTTCTGCTTTTGTAAAATCTCTTTTTATTTCAACGATCCATCTTCCATCTTCATTTATCCAGGGACCGGATAAAGTATCTTTGCTTTTAATATACTTTTTAATGAATTTGGTTGCATGTTGAGGTGATGTTATTGGAGGTCCAATTCTTTTCACAACATAAGGGATAGTTTTGTGTTCTAACTCAAATATAAAAATCACGAGAGTTTGTTCGTCAGTCCAAACATCTTTGCGGAATATTGGAAAATCATGATGTTCAAAAAAAGTATGAAGTGCTGAAACAGATTTATAGAGTTGTCCCCACAGAATATCTGAAACAACAGATGGCGCAGGAATCACTAGAAAAAGAAAATGAGTTCCACGTGAATTCATTCGTGAAATTATTTCTTTGACAGAGAGTTTTGGTGTAGATGGAGGGAAAAAGAAGTGGAGATGAGGTCTCCTTAAGAACTCGCCAGCAGCAGCTACAAAAATCGAGAAATTTTTGAGATTTAATGCGGATGCAACATTTCGTGAAATATCAATAGGATCCACGACAATAAGAGGCGAATCAAATAATTTTCGTAATTCATTAAAGTTTTTGTAGTGATTTTGAATATCAATCACAGTTCCAGTTGTCCATGAAGTTGCTTCTTGTAAGAGTCTTAAAAAACCAGAATATGCAATGATTAGAAGTTCACAAAGGTATCCTGAAAAACCTCCAATCTTCAATTCAGCACCATAAACGCCAATTCCTTTGGTAAAACCCTTCAATAAGCGGACATCATCTCTTAATTGTTGGGTCATTTTTTTGTTAACATATCGTGTATGGAGAGGTGTTCTATCAACCGCTGATTTCAAATGCTTTGAATCGAGCACTTTAAAACAAGGAACTATCTCTACTTTATAGTCGTTTATGGAAAACTCAAGGAAGGGATGTTCTGCGTACCTTTCAATCCACTGAGCCTTAATTACATTTTTTACGGTGCTCAGCACATCTTGAAGATGTTCTCGCGTTGCCTCTGAAGGAAGAAGAATAAAAATATCGACTTCCTTACTATTGGAAATCCAAGTGTTCTTAGCGATTGATCCTTCTACATGAACTTCGATATCTGGATAGAAGTTTTTGAGCCCAATAGTTAACTCGTCAATTATAGTTTTAACTTGATGCTGAACATCTTGGCTTTCTTTCTTTGTCGGTTTCAGTCTTTTTATAGCATTTTTTAATACACTTTGAATGCTCATTTTTCAATACCTGATACAATCTCTTAATATCTACTGAAGAGGCTCCAGTTGACGTATTTTTAGATCTGTATAAATAGGACCTCTTGGTCTCAATTCACTTTTTTTTAGTTTAAATGAAGTAACCATCATTGTTCCAATTTTTATCTCCGAGAGTTCCTGAATTGACCTAGCAAGTTCGCGAGTGTTCCTTTTGCTCTTAACCCTTGCAATTGTCGCGTGTGGCGTAAATCTTTTTTTGGTAATTCTTACGCCAAGAGTTTTCAGTCTCTTTTTTAAATCCTCAGCAAGAGAGATCGCATTTTTGCTCCCGTCCCCAGTACCAATCCATACTACTCTTATGAATTTTGGATTAAAAATCCCTACACCCTTAAACTCAAGGTTAAAAGGTTCTAGCGAAATTGCTTGCATTATTCGAGAAATTTCATCAACCATCGATGGGGGGAGATTTCCAAGGAATTCGAGAGTAATATGGATGTTTTCAAGAGGTACTAATCTTAAATCATCCTTAATTTGAATGAGAGAATCTTGTATTTCTCTGATTTTATCAAATAAATGTTCATCTATATCTATTGCTAGAAACGCGCGTATTTGTTCAGATATTTTCCCCACAACCTTTCTTACAATACTTTTTGCCAGAATAAAAGTAATTATTTTTGTAATACGGATTCAAATTAGTTAATAATTGTTTTAATCTTTATAGAGAACTGTATTAGATTTGTTCTTGTGATTTTTAAAATAACAATAGATTGAAAAACAAGTTGGTGTATGAAGTTTTTATTGTTGATAAAATATCTGACAATTGTGCACAGAATTGAATACATGGATCATAAGAAGAGGGTTTTGAATATATGAAAAAAACAAAACTTTGGCATGTTTCATCGGCGCCTTCAGATGATCTAATTGATAAAAAAACAACAAAAGGAAAACTAAAGATACCACTTAATATAATACGTATTCAACCTGCAGGCTACCCCCTGCGATTTCAAGAGGAAAAAGATATTGAAGTTGATACAGACAATCCTAGGCTTTTTGAAGCATACGCAAGAGAACAGTGGGCAGGATTTCAGGTGAACGAAGGAGACTTTCTATTCGACCAATTTATGGTTCCAGATTACGCATTCGAAGTAAAAAACTGCGAACCAAAAAAAGGTGGAGTAATTGGCACTCAGACTAAGATAATATTAGACTCTAAGTCAAAGAAAACATCATATATGCATCAGGAAATACCAAAAGTTGCTTTTGATGAGATTATTGGTCATCAACAAGCAAAAGAAAAATGTAAAATAATCAAAAATTATCTTAAAGATCCAGAACGCTTTTCAGAATGGAGACCCCGAAGTGTTTTATTTTATGGGGCTCCAGGAACTGGGAAAACTATGACTGCGAGGGCACTGGCGTCGGAAACGAATTCCGAAATTTTCGCAATATCATCCACTGAACTGATTGGAATTCATGTTGGAGATGCTAGTCGAAGGATTTCGAACCTGTTCAAAGAAGCAAAGGCACAAGCTCCATGTATTATATTTTTAGATGAATTAGATGCAATAGGACTTGATAGAAGTTATCAAAACATTCGAGGGGATGTTTCAGAAGTAGTTACGGCTCTATTGCAGCAAATGGACGGAATAACTGAAAATAAGGGTGTTGTGACTATTGGATCAACTAATGCACCCAAACTCCTCGATCGTGCAATAAGAAGTCGATTTGAAGATGAGATTGAATTTCTACTACCAACTTTAGAAGATAGAATTAAAATTCTCGAAATGTACATTGACAAACTGCCATTACAAATTGAAGTGAATATTCGGAAGTTGGCTGTTGACACAGAAGGCTTTAGT
>NZ_JAHPYX010000267.1:0-3058 GCF_019058535.1 Candidatus Borrarchaeum sp. | reverse complement strand
TGAACATGAATTTTTCTTAAATTTTGAATATTCTTCTATTTGAAAAATGCTGACAGAAAGTAATTAAAAAGAAACTCAAAAAAGTTATACAACTTGTTGAATGGTAGTTCACTTTCTGAAAGTCTCTATACATGCAAGACTCAGTTTTTCGTAATCTTTGCTGCTGATCAGTTTGTATTCAAAGATTTCTTTTAGCCCATCATAGATTTTAGTTTCGATCTCTTTGTCATTTAAAAAATTGTTTTCAGTGCACACAGTATCAAAGATTCTCTGTACTTCTTGACGTTCTTCTAATGCCATTTCTAGACGTTGTTTAATAGCATCGAAAAAGTGCGGATCGATACTAATTGGTATTCTTTTGCTCACAGATTTAAATTTTGAATGTAAATGGCAGGGTGGGATCACAACAAACCGTGCCCCATTTACATCATCTTTATTAACGAATTTTGTGACGTAACATGGCATATAAGAAATAACAGCATGCTTTGTAAGAGCGGCAGGAATTGATCCTGAAGGAATTATGAATTTATTTAAATCGCTAAGTTCATTAGTTATTTCTTGTTTCAAGGAATCTATCATTTCTAAGAGCTTATCTCGTTTAGATTCTAGCATTTTAGTTGAAACGGATATTGAAGCACGTTTTTCTTCAAATTCCTTTTTCAGAAGTACAATACGTTCATTCTGCTCAGATACTAAATTGTTGTACTTAACATTTACATCATTAATTTCTTTTTGCAGGGAATATCGAAGTTCATCATATTGTATCTCGATTTTATTAAGCGTATCTTCTGTGTTATGGAAAGCTACTTCAATACTGCTTAGTAGAAGTCGTTTTCTTCGAATACTATCAATAAAGGTTTCTGTAAAATCTTCTTGTGAATTAGAAGAGTTAGACTGTAAGATTTGCCCAGAATATTTTAGTAATGATCTGGTGCTTTCGTCCAAAATTTTTGTTTCCTTATGAAATGTATCGTATAGTTCTTCAATTTTGCTTTGTGCATCAAGTTTTTTAGCTTCAATTTCATTTTCTCGTTGTTCAACTATTTTCTCAATTGCCTTTTGTACATCCTCTTTTGTAACTGTAAGCTTACTTGAAAAATCATCTTCTATTTCTTGTAGTTTACCATTAAGTTCTTGTTTCCAATTATTAGTAGTTGTTATTAAAAGACTTTGAAGTTGCTCTAAACTTTGTGTAGCATCTTGGTTAAATTGAAAACACTCTTCAATTTTTGTTCCATGTATTATGGCCTTATTCTTGGAAAAAACAGAGCGAAGAGGTTCACTAAATATTTCAGAAGTAGCATAATACTGTACGGTTGGAAATACCTCTAATATTGCTTCTAAAAGATCTGGTTCAACCATCGCATCAAGTTTGAATTCCTTTTTAGACATTTGATTAAGTAAAACCTCAACTTTATCGAGAGCAAATATTGAATTTGACGCAGAAGTTTTTAAAATATCTTCGAAAGATGCGAGATTGATCGGGGTTGTAACAGTTTTGTTGTACGTAGTTAAAGCAAATCCATCAACGATTACAGGTCCTTGATTAGTATTAATAACCCAAAAAGGCCACAGGACTTTCGTTAAGTATTCAAATTTCTCGTTACGTTTCTTGAATAATCTTCCTCCGCCCTTCTCTCTCAAGTCTTCAAATAACGCGAACATAAGAGCGATTTCTTTTTGAAAGTTGGTGATCTCTTCACCCGTATTATCTACAAGGAAAGGAACTGCTATAATATGGCCCATTGTTTGTTCTTGAATCGTTTGAACAATTCGATCAACATCAGTTTCGAATTTCTTGAAGACACTTACCTCTCCATTGAAATTTTCTAGAAAAGCTCCATATTTCTCTATAAATACTGTTTTAATCTCATCTAATACGATCTTAAATGTTCCAAGTTGCTTTTCATCGTCTCGATCGATGCCCATTGCTAGAATAAGATCGTACTCTTGTTCATAGGCGTAAAGAAACTTTAAGTTTTCCATGTCTAAAACATGAATAGACTTTTCCCCTAATTCTTGTGTAAATGTAAAGATCGCAGATGTAAAACTGCTCAAGAGGTCATCATCCAGATTGAAAGCTATTTGAGTCCAACTAAATATATTTTGACCGGAGCTTTTTAAGATTAGAACATTATGAATTGGCATTGCCGTAGAATCCTCGGAACACTAGTAGATCTAAAAGTGCGATTCTTATTGCGAAATTGTGTGGCTGATTTTTTTCAATTGTTGACAAATAGTTGTTAATAACTATCGTAGTAATCCTTGTTTAATTTTTAAAAAATCCATCTTAAAAATATTCTCAATAAATTATCCGCATACTTTTATATTTCATACCCGAAGGGAAATGGTAGCCCGGCCCAGATTTTCGCTCCTTTATCATGTGGATGTTTCGAACTGGGGTCCAGGGATCCAGAGTCCTTGATTTCCAAGATTTAGTGATGTATGTCTTTGAAGCATACCCACTGAATCCGCTTGGCCACTACACTACCGGGCTAAACTATGGGGTTAGAATTTAATTAACGGAATGATAAATTTAACCTTATCGGTCTCTTAAGGTTGGGATATGTTTCATTGATTTTGTGCTAAATAATTGCTATGAGTAAATGCGCCAATCAAAGCCGATAAAATGGCTGTAATAAATATTAGCGCAAATGCGATGAAATCCACCGTCTCATTTATCATGACCACATTAATGTTTATTACAAGGCAAATAATGCCCAAGATGATTCCAGTAATTAAACCTCCATGAAGGGGTACTATTCTAGGAACTTCTAATATAAACATCCCAGAAAAGAGCCCCGCAAAAAAGATTCCGGCGAATAATAGACTATATGAAACGAGTGTACTTGGGTCTGAAACATAAGTTCGAAAACTCATAAAGAATACAAAAATTATGCTAGACATAGACGCAGAAATGAGGCTGCCCATAATTAGTTTTTCAAAGTAATAAGGTATTTCTCTTGTTTGTTGTGTCAACTTGTTCTCACCTAAAACATCACGGTAGTTTAAAATCTACTGAAATACTTCTGGTATTGTAGCTACAACGGTGTTGATA
>NZ_JAHPYX010000266.1:0-10999 GCF_019058535.1 Candidatus Borrarchaeum sp. | reverse complement strand
GTTCGAATGGATACCTCATTGGCTGTTGTTTTCCGATATCCAAGCGATGGACTTGCACCTCATTTATCTTTAGAATAGTCAAATATAGAGGTTGAATTACGAATGTCACCTAAAGTTGAACTAATGCATGTTACAAAAAAATATGAGAGCCTTGTTGCATTAAATGATCTTAATTTAACAATCAACAACGGCGAATACCTTATACTGCTGGGTCCCACCGGTAGTGGTAAAACCACTACCCTCAAATTAATTGCTGGTTTAATCCAACCCGATAAGGGCGGCGAGATCTCTATCGATAATTTAAGTGTAAATAATATAACTACAGAAAACCGAAACATAGGTTTTGTTTTTGCGCGATATGCATTATTTCCTCATCTAGATGTCGTCGATAATTTGATATATTCCCCTAGAGTTAAAGGAGAGAGTTTAGATGAATCTAAAAAAAGTGCCCGAGAAATGTTAGAACTTATGGTACTTATTGGAAGAGGAGGTGCACTTCCAAAAGAACTAAGCGGTGGAATGAAACAAAGAGTGGCATTAGCACGTACATTGATGAGTGGAGCAAAGTTACTTCTTTTGGATGAACCACTTGGTGCATTGGATGCAAGAATAAGAATGGCATTACGTAAGGAACTCCGAAAGATTGTAAAAGATTTAAAGATAACCGCAATCCACGCGACTAATGATATTACTGAAGCCTTTCTAATAGCAGATAGAATTGCTATCTTAAGAGAAGGAACTCTTATCCAAATTGGTACACCAGCTGAAGTATATGAGAATCCACAAAGTATTTTTGTTGCAAATTTTCTCAGTGATACTAATTTCTTTGCAGGCAAAATTAAAAAAGTAGAGAAGAATTCGGCACTAATGGAACTTGATAATGGCTTAAGAGCAGAAACTAACAAGACATCCAAAGCTGAAAATTCCCGAATTGTTCTTGGCATAAGAGCCGAAGATATTCAAATTTATCAAAAGATAAACATGGATAAGCCAAATCATTTTCACGGAGAAATTGAAAGTTCAAAATTCATTAGCGGTACGAATAGATACGAAGTTAACCTTGAAAAAAAAGAGAGGGTAATAGTCAAAGAAAAAGCAACACGCGAATGGTTCAAAGAAGGTGACCGAGTAACTATATATTTTCATCCAAGAGAAACTCTTATTTTTGATTATCCAGAAGAAGGACTGGGTAAGGCTTTAGAACTAGAATAAATACCTTGTTAAATGATTTTGACTTCAAAGCAACAAATTTGCTACATTATAAGTTAGACGACATAGGATTAGTTATCTCACTTCATCTCGCAAAGCCATCAATTTGACTATGTCGGCTGTATCCTCACATGCATCTGCAATATTTTCAATACGTTCAATAAATTCGTGAACTACTATCGCTTCAAACGGGTTCATTGTGAGGTTAGAATTTATTAAGAAGCTTTTAACATTTGAATTCAAGAGATCAACCTCGTGTTCAATTTCCCCAATCCTGTCTGTAAGACGCAAAATTTCTGATGCCTCAATTCCGAGTTTTTCAATACACTCCTTTAGCATATCACTACATTCTATTGAATGTGACATCATCTTTGAAATCAAGTCTTTGAGTTCATCCGGAAATTCTACCACATTAAATAAAGCCATTCTTCTTACCGCTGCATTAGCATTATTTGCAACATCGTCCATTCTTTTGACTATGTGCATCAGATCTTCCCTTGCATTTGGATTAATCTCTCCAGTTGTCAAAATTGAGAAGATTTCTCTTCGTAAAATATCAGCTTCGTGCTCAATTTGCTCAGTTCTTTTTTGGGTTTTTTTGGGAATTTTGCCTTGAAAAGCCTTCTTAATGAAGTCTTGTGTTTCATGAACAACTTGATTCACTTTTAAGGCATGTTCCCTAGTTTTTCGAATTACTTCAGATTCACGTCTCGATTTAAACCATTCAAGAAGACCACTCATAAATTCACACTCACTTCAAATCACAAAAAATAACTTTAAGAAACTAATAGTTAAGTTTTAGAAACTTATAGTTTTTGGTTTTGAGTTTCTATAGAAATTTTAAGTGGAATTGGCAATTATATTTCCTTGTATCTAAATACTAATTATGAACTCTGTGTGATGATAATGAAAATGGATTTCAACAAATTCTTAGCCGAATTGAAAGAATTTCCAGCAATAAAAGCTAAAAAAAATACCGAACCGATCCTTAAGGAATTGGAAATCAATGGATTCAAATCACCTCATGTTATTTTATTCAAAGGTGAAGATTGTGCAAGCATTGAATTTGATACGAACTCAGAATATGAGGTAGTATTCCATGCGGATAGTATTACGGAAAAATTCATTGAAGTCAATCCATATATGGCGGGTTATTCACTTGTTATGGCAAATGTAAATGACATATATGCAACGGCGGGTAAGCCATTAGCAATGGTCTTAATATTGGCATATGAGAACGATCAAAAGCAGATTGGCGATGATTTGGTTAGAGGAATAATTGATGGATCTAAAAAATTTAGAGTTCCCATTGTAGGAGGACATACTCACCCAAATGACACCAGAAATATTGCTAGTGCGGGAATAATAGGCAGGGTTCGAAGAGAACACAGAATTTCAAGTAGTGGAGCCAGAGCAGGGGATATTATAGTTACAGCTATAGATACAAAAGGGCATGTTGGACAAAAATACACTTTCGGTTGGGATTGTACCTCAATGAAATCATCGGAAGAGGTACTTCGGCATAGGCAAGCTATTTGTGAAATTGGGAAAACTGGATTTGCATCAGCTTGTAAAGATATAAGTAACGCTGGAATTCTAGGAACACTTGGCATGCTTTTCGAGGCAAGCAGAGTTGGTGCTATTATCAACCTAAACCAAATTGAGAGAAATAAACCTGCACATGTTCCACTTGACCACTGGACAAAAATTTTCATTTCTACAGGGTATATACTTACTATTAAGCCAAATCATATCTCAGCGGCGATCGAACTTCTTGAATCACATGATTTATCAACATCTACTATTGGGAAAATAGATGATTCGAAAAAATACAAAATAACATATGATTCGGAGACAGCTGTTTTTTTCGATTTCAATAAAGAAAGTATTTTAGGATGAGTTACTCATCCCATCAGATAGAAAAGGTCCTATATAAGTAAAGAATAACATTAGTACTTAAGTCTCTTCTAAATCGTCTTCCAGAAGCAAATCATCGAGGTCTTCTTCGACTAATTCTTATAATTCTTCTATTTCTGCTTCTATTTTGTCTAATTCTTCATCTGTTATCTCTTCGGTTTCTTCGTCCTCAATTTCCTCACTTTCTCTTTTAAGGTGCTTTTGTGCGTTTTTTACCCAGTTCCTTAATGAGTTAGTAGAAACATCTGCTGTTTCCGGTATCATATCTACTTCAAGTGCTGCCAGTTCCTCAATCGATGTAACTCCAAGCTCAACAATTTTTTCTGCTGTTTTCTTGCCTATTCCGCGAACTTGCATAAGTTCTTTATAGATTTCGTCCTTCTCAGTAACTATAACCTCATCTTCTGATATTTCCTCTACTTCTTTTTCCTCTTCTGACCCAATTTCCTCCAATTCTGCCTCTAAATCCGTTAGTTCAGTTGCCTCAAGTTCTTCGATTTCTTCCTCCAATTCTTCTAGTTCTTCTAGTTCCTCTAGTTCCTCTAGTTCTTCTAGTTCCTCTAGTTCTTCAATATCTTCTCCAAGGTGTTTTTTAGCATTCCGAACCCAGCGTTTTATTGTCGTAATTGGTACATCTGTATCCAGTTTCTCTACTTCAAGCGCGGCTAGTTCTTCTACAGATGCAATGCCCATTT
Source organism: Candidatus Borrarchaeum sp. (assembly GCF_019058535.1). Lineage (NCBI taxonomy): Archaea > Promethearchaeati > Candidatus Borrarchaeota > Candidatus Borrarchaeia > Candidatus Borrarchaeales > Candidatus Borrarchaeaceae > Candidatus Borrarchaeum > Candidatus Borrarchaeum sp. Next base: position 7,178 of record NZ_JAHPYX010000266.1, on the reverse strand, counting down.
CAACTATTTCCTCTGCACTTGATAAACCAATTCCTCTTATCTGTGTAAATTCTTGGTATTCTTTTTTAATGACTTCTTTTTCTAATTCTGTCCGGACTGAACTCGCTCTTTCTTCCTCAAGAAGTTCTTTTAAAATGGAGATATTAAAATTATGCATTGACTTGCGTTTGGTATCTATAGGAATACTAAATTTACGAGCTTCTAAGACAGTACTTCCTGCTTCTTTCAACTCTAAACGGCTAAAACCTCTTCCTTTTCGCATTATTCTGTTTCTTACTGGCTTTCCAACGCCTAATTCTACTTTAAATACTCTAGCGCCTTCTTGTTCGTTGCTCATCTTCTTCAACCATCTCTTGGTCATTTAAATTATAAACATGAAAAATCAATAAGCGTAGTGAAATGTAATTTCTTTTTTTGTTTTTAAAGCTTCTCACACTTCCGTATTAAAAGCTTGGCTGAGAAGTTCACCCGCAAGCGTTAGCTCTGCATTAATTCCTTTTTCATTTGCATCTCCAGCAGTAATTAGGCCAACGTCTCGCAAATTTCTCAAATTCCACTTCACCGTCGAATGCGCGAGATTCAACTCCGATGATAAATACTCTGCCAAAGAAGTTAAAGTCATCTGCTGAGAAGAAAGTAATGTTCTTGCCTTCTTTAACAGCAACTTTTGCTTAGAAGATAATCGAATTTGTGCCAATTGGATAAAAGATCGCATTAAGATGGAGAGTATTTTTTTAAGGTCGAGATCGTTTATTAATTTCAAATTCATGTTTTCTAATTCAAAAAATAACTCATTAGTGGATTTCGCGATTCCTCCAGTCTATTTGTGACTGTTTCACCTCATTCACGTCTCCAGAATTTTCAATTTTAGTCATCATTGATTTTCGCAGTTTTTAAGTGTTTTGTTGATCATTAAAAGTTAAAAATTGTCTATTTTAGATTCTAAAAGATATTGTCTCGAATGATATATATGCTAAAAAACGAATCTAATTATTTGAAAGCAATTAAATTAACTTAAGGACATTTAATGTGAAACCTATGGAGAATAACGCTAAACAAGTAGTTCTATCGTCATTACTCAAGTACAAAAAGAAATCAATTAGTATAGAAATGCTTGCCGGTTTGACAGGAATTAATGATTTGGATTTCATAACATATACAGTAGATGACCTTGTTTCAAATGACGTTGTTACAAGAGATGATTACAATTATGTTAATTTAACGCCTAAATCTAGATTAAAATTAGCCTTTTTGTTAATTAAGGCTGGTAATGATATCGAAAAACTTTGCAAATATCTTGATTGGAAAGAATTTGAAGCATTTACTCTGGATATCTTACTTTATCACGAATTTCAAGTATATTCAAGAGTTCGATTCAAAAGTTCAAAGAAAAAACGTTATGAACTCGATTTATTAGCAATACGTGACCCAATTATTTTATGCATTGATTGCAAGCATTGGAGCTCTAGGACTGGAAAGAAACATGCATTAAAGAAGGCTGTTGAAAAGCAGGTCGAAAGAACAATAGCTTTTTCAAAAGATGCAGATCTTTCAAAGTTCTGTATAGAAAGGAATGATGGGGGTTTTCTAATGCCTCTTTTAATCAGTTGGTTAATTGAAGATATCAAAACCCATCAAAATGTTCCAATCGTCCCCATATTCCAATTATCATTCTTTCTCAATCAACTCGATGTTTATGTGAATGAATTTAAGATTATATCTTTGAATAAATAACATTAGATCAATTAGTTACAAAATAATGAATCTTACCAAATGAAAAATAGTAGTGGATTGAATATGAATGAGGATCAAAGTAAACCTCTTGATGCGATAGTAATCCCAACATTATTTTGGGGGAAATTAAAATATCGTAAAGACGAAACTGCCGTAATAGTCTATTTTGAGAGCATAAATGATATTTCAAATGCTTTTCGTAGAAATGAAACTCCAAAAGGAGAGATTAATATCGGAATTCCAAATCATATTGATTTAAAAACAATTAAATTAACTGTCGAACGATTCTTCGAGCGTGGATTTGAAAAAGGCGCTCAGCTTTATTCTCAAACAAAATTGATACCAAATGAGAGCGTTACAGAAATTTGGAAGACTATAGGCTTTAGTTACTGGAGTAATTCAGGTCCATTAAAAGAAAAGGCAAAAGAGGCCTATAAAAAATCAGCAGAAATGATAAAGGAGATAGCAAAAAAGGATAAAAAGAATAAATCACTACTTGAAGAACTAGAAACATTTCTAGCGCTTTGTGTTTCTGTATCTGATAAAACACCTCCTCTAAGTCCGAACGTTGTCAAACAACTTCTACCAACTTGAGAAGTTTACATGGTAAGTAGCAGGGGATCCTATGGTTGTAGATGAGAATTTTATTCACAGAATGACTTTACGTTTTGTGGGAGCTATCAATAAAGCACGAGAAGAAAAAATTCAAGACTTAGGAGATTTTTTCAAAATTTTAAAGCAACATTATTCCCAGAAATCCCCAGAAATCACCGATTTCTTGGAAAAAATTGAGGGAAAGGTGTTAGATAAATTAGCACAAATCGTTAATTCAATTACTGTAAAAGCAATAGGTCATCTTGGATTCTTGAGAGAAGAAATTATTCAGAAAGGAATGGCTGTAGATCAAATTGAGGAAAAACCTACAAAAGTTGAGGCACCGCCTTCAATCCAATCTGGAACAATGGACAGACGCAAAATTGAAACAGCAAGTAAGATCAAACGAGAAATTTCTCGCAGGAATCGAATCCTCAAAGAACTACTCGAAACTGTACCTCAATTTAAGATTTTAGCAATCATTGAAAAAACTAAAGCTAACAACTACACAACTATTAGTAAAGCAACTGGATACTCTAACACTGCTGTCAGAAACTATATACACGAACTTGAAGAGGATGGCTTCATAAGAGTAGATAGGGCTAGAAAACCCTTCATTTTTACGATCGAAAATACTCCTTGGTAGTTTTTTAGTTTATATTTTCAACTTTTTTGTAGGAATTATCAAAAAAAGAGAAAAGATTTAATTTATTCCTTTTTCACACGTCTTACTAGAAGTACTACAATTGTTACAAGAACCGCAGCTACAACGACGACTTCAATGAACAGAATATTGCTTAAGATACCGGGAAATCCCTGAAAAATAGAACCAATATCTCCAAAACCAAAGCCTCCTGTACCTTGATCTGTAGGCGAACTAATAGATTCTGGTACCCCAATCGACATTTGATGAATGGTAGACTTGCCTATATTATAATAAGTAGACATTATAACTATTTGAGTCCCAAATGCTTTGTAGGCATGAAAGTCTCTGGTATCTTTGTTATCCTTGTCTGCCAAGCGCACATAACCCATCTGTTCATTTGTCGAATTAGAAACAGATAGTAGATGCACATTAGCAGATTTGAACTGTGTATAATCATTCGCAGGTTGTACCGACTCTCCATTTATTGTGGCAGAGTCTCCAGACTGCATTTTAAGCGATGAATTCAACGCAAGTATATTATTATCTTTATTAAAGTACTCCCAATCACTCACAACCACTTCAACTGACATTTCTACCCCGTCTTGGGGCGCATAAGAAGCAGCTCCACTATCTGAAGCGGAAATTGTGAAGATAAAACTGACGTCTCCAAAACCAACCTTATCACCTTCGGTATCAACAATGTCACCGCGAGCCCTAAAAGTCAATTCAATACTGTTTGCTGATACTGATTTCGTTACATCGAATTTTTGACCTTGTAAATTGTTTGGGTTGCTCACGTCAAACTCGCGATAGAGTACGTCACCTGAATCATAGTAACTTGTACCGTCACTATCAAAGAATTCCTGTAACTCTAATACAGAAAGAGCAAGTCTATGTTCATTTGTTTCCTTGCTGTACCATTCGACGACTGGCCGTTTTTTCACAAATTTGATTTGAATGAAATCGTTATCAATGTAGAATGAATCGGTTTCAGTTAAGGTAAGTTCTTTTGATTTTTCTTCCTGTGCAGCAGTAGGAGCCGTCATAAGTGCTAAAGAAATCAATGATATCACTAGAAGCGCTGATATGAAAAAGGTAAGCGATTTGTTAGATGACCACCTCATAGTAATCCTCCAAATAAATCAAATGGTAGATCTCAATTTATTCGATATTATATTTTTAGACAAAATACTTTATATCATTTTTTAAGTTGATAAAAAGAATTTTTTGAATGATATAATTTGTCGTCATTTGAACAACTTGATAGAATATAGGTATAATTACAAGCTTTGTGTAACTTTTTTGCTTTCATAAAAGCTCAGAGACCTGCTGAGCAGTTCGTTTCATATCAAGGAAGATTAGACCTAATAGGGCTCCATCAGGTGCTAGTGCAACCAAGACTGCACTTGGACCTGCGGCCATTATTACTAAGTATCCTTCATTTCCTTTGACGAAAAGTTGTTCTAAATTACCTCGTGTTAACTCATCAACAGCACGTTCGCCAAGCGAAAGCATGGCAGCGGTCATAGCCCCAATTATCTCTTCATTGACATCTGATGGCATAGCTGAGGTTATAGGTAAACCCTCTCTACTGATCACAGCGCTAGCTGTCAACCCTGAAGATAGTTCCATCTTTTTAAGAAGTTGTGTAATTGTGTCGATTTTTGATGTTGAAGTTTCTCCCATTTTTATCTAACCTCCGCAAGAAGACTACATCCGTCAGGCTGGAGATGAATTGTGGTATAGTTTTTTGTAATGTGTAAGGTGGATGAACACATACCCTTTCTGCGAGCACAGGAATATGTGCCCGAAACTATGTTTTACGACCTGTAAAGGTCAGCTCCGCATCCGCGGGTAGGTCCTCATCGCCAATGTTGGGGCAGGCACAGGACATGATGATGGTGCAGGTCTCAGGATAACGACCTGGGTCGTCCACCATGTCTTTCAGAGCCCGGAACTTGAGGAGCATTCCGGGGTGATTTTCAAACACTCAGCCCCGAACGTATTTCATCTGCCTCCACCTTGGAGGAGACATCACTCAGGCTAATCTCCTACCCCTCTATAGGAACTTTTTCAAGCCCCTTCCGACAGGGAGGGGTAGTTGACCACATTATTCCTCTAACGTTAGATCAGACACTCTCTTTGGGGCGTGTATTTAACCATTCTAATGATTTGGTGATGTACTAAATGCCATTATTTTAAAAGAGCAATCCCTCTTAAATAACTATTGTCTAGCAGTAATTAAGAATTATTCGCTCTTAGATAAAGCATTAGTACACTAGAAGCGTTTTTCTCTTGAGTTATGAAAAAAGCATACATGAACTACCCCACCTTGACTGATGGGGTTTCCCTCCGATAAAGTTAAAGGCAGCGAGAAGATTCAATAAACTAAACTTTTCAGAAAAACATTGGTTTCCGAATCCGATGATGTTTCGTAGATGGATGTCAAATGTCCGATAAAAAAGAATCATCAAAATACAAAACAAATGATATTAAAGTGCGATTTTCAACCAAAGAAGACATTATTAGTCTAAAAAAGATGTTTAACAAGGTTGTTAAAGAAAAGCAGTTTTTACCTACGCTGCAGGAAATAACAATTGAAGAAGTCACGAATGGATGGTTTGATCTTGGAAATTATGATTTAATTATAGTAGCAGAAATTCAAGGTGAGTTAGTAGGACAAATTCAATTGGAACGTTTAGAAGACGATGCTGCTCAGCATGTGTGTGAAATTGGAATTATAGTAGACCCTGATTACAGAGGAAAAGGTGTAGGTAGCGAATTGCTTAAGAAAACGATAGAGAATGCAAAACATCTAGGATTTGAAAAAATATGTCTTAGTACGTTTCACACAAACCGAATTGCCATCGCTCTTTATAAAAAATTTGGTTTTCGGGAAGCGGGAAGAAGAAAGAAGCAGTTTAAGATTGCAGATGAATACATTGATGAAATACTTTTTGAGCGTTTTTTAACTTGAAAGCAGGAAAAAATACTTTGGAGAATTACTAGTTATATGAGAAACATATTTTGATGATTTAGGATTATTAACTTCAAGCCATAAGATTTTTAAGTTCTCTATTTTATAAAAAGTCGGAAAAAACGTACTAATTGTCTTTGCAGTTTCATAGCGAACTCTAGAAAGAAAAAGAAGGAAATATAATATAAGAAACGCTGTGGCGTTAGGTGAGTCTTATGGATGACTCAGAACTTGAGAAAATCAGAGCAAAAAAAAGAGCAGAGTTACTGAAAGCAATGGAAAAAAAACAGAAAGAAAAAGAAATGGAAAAAAGCGCAGAAATGAAAAAGAAAGACCTTGAAATGCGAAAAAAACAGTTGATACAGCAACTACTAATGCCTGATGCCTTAGTATACTTAGGTAAGATTAGACAACAAAATGAATCTTTAGCGATAAAGATTGAAGAGACTATCATGGTAATGTACGTAAATCACGTAATCGAAGAAAAATTAACTCTAGTAGATATAAAAGCCGTGGAACGTCGTTATACAGGGCAGGACTCGTCTATAATGGTTAAGAGGCGAGGAAAAGATGCTAAAACGCTTTCTGAGGACCTGAAATAGTGACGCTATCAGTCTCCATATTTTCAAACGCTCAGTAAGAGAAGAAATATTCGCCTACAAGTCTGTTTATTTTTTAATCGTATTAGGTGGTCATATTTTCTAATATTTGGACTATCCCAAAAAGTTTCATTCCAAGATAAATTGAATAAATTATGGAAATGACGAGAATAAAGGAAAGGACTACAAAAATAATTGCAATATATTTGCTTTTACGGACAACTACGCAAGAAAGCACCACCACTTCAGCGTGGTGATGAATTGCGGTAGTGTGCGTTCACTTTCATCAGGGGGTCTCCTTAATACTTAAATAGTGGTGTATCTCTCATACGGTGATGACTATCGGGAGGAAGGCAAGCAGGGATCGATACAAAACTACGGCTCTTGGTAGCATCACAGCTCAGACTATGTTATCCGCCGCATTCGGAGGGATCATACGCACACTTGCAGACAAGGTGCATACTCCGATTGCAGTCGATAATCGAGAAGCATGAAAGTCAACTACCCCTCCCTGTCGGAAGAGGCTTGAAAGAGTCCCTGTAGAGGGGTGGAGATTAGCCTGAGTGATGTCTCCTGTAGGGTGGAGGCAGATGAACTACGTTCGGGGCTGAGTGTCTGAAAATCACCC
>NZ_JAHPYX010000265.1:0-16801 GCF_019058535.1 Candidatus Borrarchaeum sp. | reverse complement strand
TGTTAAGTCTTTTCAGATCGTTAAAAATCACCGATTGAAACGCTACGAAGCCCATGTCGTTGTAGAAAAGGACGTTATGCCGGTGTTGAAGTCGCTGACCGGCATCGACCTGGGTTTGAAGCGGCTGGCGACGACCGTAACGTGCGAGTTATCGGGCGACGGCAACGTCATGCTGTTTAAAAAAGAGGACTACAAAAAGTTCTTCATCCATATGCGTCAACTAAACAATAGGATCGCCAAATTACAACGCTTAGGGAAGTACGCGGTAGTGAAGAAACTCTACTGTAAGCGGGTAAATTTTGCCAAGGATTTCAGGAGAAAGTTGGCGATTGATATTGCCAAGCACCTTACAGGTTCGTTGGTGGTCATAGGCTATCCCGACAAAGTGCGTAATTGTCACTAAAAGGGTTCAGGGCATCGCAGGAATCGAAAACGCGTCAACCATTGGGCCTTCAAGGACTGCGCCGAGCGTATCGCGATAGCGGTACTGATGCATGACGGAGTACCCTTGGTGACCAATGAGTGGTGGACCACCCGTCGCTGTTCGTGGTGTGGTTCAAGGAAGGTAGAAGTTAAAGACAGGGCGTTCAGGTGCCTGAAATGCGGATTTACTGCCGATAGAGACGTAAATGCTGCGTTCAACATCCTGATAGACGCTCTAATGTGCCTTACCGGGCTAAAAAAACAGAACGGTCGTAAAAATCGTAAGGCGAAACCCAAAGTGTTCCTCTGCGAAGGAACGGGGGGTGCTGTGGACCACCCCGAACTGTCGATGAGCGGGTTCTTGCTTTCTCTCGTAGAGACAGCTCAAAAATCCGTGAAGGCAGAAGCCACCCAACTTGTTGGGCGGTAGTTCACGAAGAAGAAAGTACTATATTATTGGAGAAGTTGAAAATTTTAACATAATCAGCAGGAAGTCTCTTCCGACAGAGAGGGGATCCCGATAGCACAACTTGAAGAATTCCATTTTGGTCAATTGGAAGAAGACCCAAACTCTGTGAACGCAGTTATGGCATCTCTTAGAAAATATGGTGTACCATATCAAGAAATTCCTGCATCTAAAGCACGACTTTCATCTCAGGACTATTGTGCTGAATATACAAGCACACTAACTGAGGCGTTGACAGAACTCTATTCGGGTGAGTATTCACGACCGCCGAGAGCTTGTTTTCTATTTAAAATGTCTAGAAAATCGCTTTCTACAATTAAAGGTATACTCTTAGAATACACGCTAAACTGGAAACACACCAACACAACATTTGAAGCGTTCAATCCATTTTGTATTCCAACAGATAAAATCCGTCAATTAACCACATTAATAGAGTGGCATCGACTTGCAGATTATGTTGAACATCCAAGTGATTACTCATTAAATCCAATCTTACTCACTCTTCCAAAAGGTTGGCTCCGCGTAACTAGAGAACAGATCGATGTTTTTAATACTCACCAAAACCCGCTTTTCCTTCAAGTGTGGATTGAAGAAGTAATTGAGAGAGAGCGAGTTTTATCAGAAGTAGAATTAGTTAATATGTTGGACGAATATGATCCTTATATGAAGAAGAATCTCATAAAGCTATTGGAGAAGTTTAAAATTTTTAAATGAGACCCAAAACTTTGGAAACGTACTGTATAAAGACAAATATTCACGGTGAAGTTACTTTAATTGAAGGTAGCTATCTAGTCCTTATTTAAACGAAAAGCTTACATTATTTGGTAATTATCAAATTATCTTTATTTCAACTATGTTTTAACCATGTACCAACTATGGGGAGGTGAGCAATGGCTCAACTTAAGGGATTTTATTTTGGGCAATTACAAGAAGATCCAAGCTCTCTCAACGCAGTTATAATTGGTCTTAGAAAATATGGTGTACCATATCAAGAAATTCCTGCATCTAAAGCACGACTTTCGTCTCAGGACTATTGTGCTGAATATTCAAGCAAACTACCTTATGCATTAAAATCACTTTATTCAAGTGAATATTCACGACCTCCACGTGCAGCTTTTGTGTTTAAACTTTCTCCACAATCCCTTTCCGTAACACAAGGGAGACTTTTAGAACACACACTCAATTGGAAAAGCACTCCCACAACATTTGAGGCGTTCAATCCATTCTGTATTCCAACAGATAAAATCCGTCAATTAACAACTATAATAGAGTGGCATCGACTTGCAGATTTTGTTGACAGTCCTAGTGAATATTCATTAAATCCTCTCCTATTAACTCTTCCAAAAGGCTGGCTGCGTGTAACTAAGGATCATTCTGTAGATGTGTTTAATACACATCAGCATCCCTTATTTATCCAAACATGGCTTGAAGAAGTTATTGAGAGAGGGCGAATTTTGTCAGAAGTAGAATTGGTCAATATGTTTGATGAATATGATCCCATAATGCAAAAGAAAATGTTGTCATTGTTAGAACAGTTAAAGATTTTCATATAAGCCCACGAAATGGGGAGAAAGCTATAAAATCACAATAAAATTAGTTTTTAATTCCTCTTTTGAGTAGAAATCTGACTATAGTGTTTTTCTGAATCTCTCTAGTGCCTTCATAGATTTCAATAATTTTAGCGTCCCTGTAAAAACGCTCGACTTCATTTTCCGCAAGATATCCCGCTCCACCAAGTACTTGTATTGCTTCATCAGCCACTTCAACTGCTACTCTACCTGCGTTAGTTTTTGCCATAGAAGATATTGCTGGATCCGGTTGTCCTTGATCTACTAGCCATGCTGCTTTGTGCGTTAAAAGTCGAGCAGCCTCAATTTTGATGCTCATATCGGCAAGTTTATGCGAAATTGCTTGAAATCCAGTAATAATTGGTTTTCCAAAAGCTTTCCGTTCCTTTGCGTAATTAAAGGCACGTTCAAATGCACCTTGAGCGATGCCAACTCCTTGTGCCGCAATTTCAACCCTGCTTTGATTGAAGAAATTCAATGTATGGTAAAATCCTTTGTTAAGTATTCCAAGAAGATTTTCCTCTGGAACGTGTACATTGCAAAAACTAAGCTCTCCAGTAGGAGAAGCTCTACATCCTAACTTGTCTTTGAATAGCGAATATTCCAGACCTTCTGTATCTGCGTCTACAATAATAAGGGATTGCCCTCTATAAGTTGGAGAAACTTCTTTAATAGTTTGGCAGAGCACGATATAAAAACCAGCAATTGATACATTAGAAATGAGTGTCTTACAGCCATTGATTTCCCATTCATCGCCACTTTTTACAGCAATAGCAGTTGTATCCATTTCAGTGATGTCACTTCCATGCTCAGGCTCTGTAAGTGCGACTGCAGAAATGAAATCTCCACTCGCTACTTTAGGAAGGTATTTTTGTTTTTGTTCTTCGGATCCGTGATTTATAATCAACTCAGAAGCAAGATCTGATAGAGAAAGTGCGATGCCAAGACCCGAGTCAACTCGACAAATCTCCTCTACATATAGACAGTTCTCAAGAGTTCCGAATCCTCCTCCTCCGTACTGCTCGGGAAAGTGTATCCCTATAAAGCCTAGTTCAGCTGCCATCTTATGAAGTTTATAGGGAAACAGTTCAGTTTTATCGCATTCTAGTGCAATTTCCTTAGTAAATTCCTTCTCAGCAAATTCCTTGACTGCTTTGCGAATATCTAATTGATCAGTTGTAGGTGTAAAACGCAAAAAGCCTCCTCCTCCTTTTTTCGGCTTTGTACTTTAGAATCTCTCTTTTAACTCTTAACGCCCTTTTTGATTAGTGACCTGACAATAGTGTTTTTTTGGATCTCTCTAGTGCCTTCATAGATCTCTATGAGTTTCGCATCTCTATAAAACCTCTCTACTTCGTTTTCTGCGATATAACCGGCGCCTCCAAGAATCTGTATTGCCTCATCAGCTACCTCAACAGCTATTCTGCCAGCATATGCCTTAGCCATCGATGAAATAGCGGGATCGATTTGTCCTTGATCAGCTAACCACGCAGCTTTATAGGTGAGTAAGCGAGCAGCTTCAATTTTGATGCTCATGTCAGCTAACTTATGGCTGATTGCTTGAAATCCGGTAATAATTGGTTCACCAAAGGCTTTCCGTTCCTTTGCATAGTTGAAGGCACGTTCAAACGCACCTTGAGCTGTACCAACTCCTTGTGCGGCGATCTCTATTCTCGATTTGTTGAAAAATTCTAGACTATGATAGAACCCTTTATTTAACTCGCCAACAAGATTAGATTCTGGGACAATCACATTAGCGAACGATAGATCTCCAGTGGGTGCCGATCGGCATCCTAATTTATCTTTGAATTTAGTTACATCTAAACCATCAGCATCTTTCTCTACAATGATAAGGGATTGTCCACGATATGATGGACTAACTTCCATGTCAGTTTGGCATAAAACGATATAAAAATCAGCAATTGTTGCGTTAGAAATAAGTGTCTTATTACCATTGATTTCCCATTCGTTTCCACTTTTTATAGCAGTTGTATCCATTTTAGTAATGTCGCTCCCGTGTTCAGGTTCTGTAAATGCACCCGCTGAAATAAATTCTCCCGAAGCAACTTTAGGGAGATATTTCTGCTTTTGTTCTTCTGTGCCTCGGTCCATAATCAATTCACTCGCAAAGTCTGGGAGTAAAAGTGCACCACCAAGACATGAATCGACTCGGCAGATCTCTTCCACGTAAAGACAGTTCTCAAAAGTTCCGAATTCTCCTCCTCCGTACTGCTCGGGAAAATGTATTCCTATAAAGCCCAGTTCAGCTGCCATTTTATGTAATTCATGCGGGAATTGTTCGTTTTTATCGCATTCTAGTGCAATTTCCTTAGTAAATTCCTTCTCGGCAAATTCACTGATCGCTTTTTTGATATCCAGTTGATCAGTTGTTAGTCTGAAGTCCATAAAAAACACCATCCTGAACTATGCACCTTTCATTTCCTTTATTTTTTGTGATAATTCAGGAACTACTTTAAATAAATCATCTACAATACCAAAATCAGCAACGCCGAAGATAGGGGCATTTGCGTCTTTATTGATTGCGATAACTAGATCGGAGTCTTTCATACCTGCAATGTGTTGAAATGCTCCACTAATACCAAGTGCAAGATACAACTTAGGTTTTACTGTCTTTCCTGAAGTACCAACTTGACGACCTTTATCGAGCCAACCTTTATCAACAATTGGTCGAGAACAAGAGATAACGCCTCCCAGCGCAGTAGTAAGTTCTTCGATTATCGGAATATTCTTATCCTCTTTGATTCCGCGTCCAATAGAAACAAGGATGTCGCTTGCAGTTATGTCTACGTCGCTTACTTCTGGTTCGACATATTTGATAAATCGCTTATCAATTGGCTCTTCTTTTAACGACGATTCTAAATTGATAACTTCGCTATCCTTTGTTTCTGGTTCTTTTGCTTCAAAGGATGCAGGACGAATAGTTATAAGATAGCTTTCAGCTTTTTTGAGAGTAGCCCTAGCATTCACTTTACCACCATACATCTGACGAACTATCCTTAATTGATCATCTTCAACGGAAAAATCTGCACAATCAGTAGCTAATGGTATTTGCAGTTTAATAGCTAAACCTGGGGCTAAGTCAATACCATATGATGTGTGTCCAATCAGGGTTAAAAGAGGTTTGTTCTCATTGATTAGATGAGATAATACCATTTGATATGTTCTTGAATTGAAATATTCAAGTTTCTCATCACGGCAGCATACGATCGTATCAGCATAACCCTTAAGGGGGTCTAAAAATTGTTCAACGTCATTTCCCAAAAGCACAGCAGTTGTTTTAACATTTATATCTTTGGAGATTTCTTTACACTTGCTTAACATCTCGAAGGTGATGTCCCTAATCTCGCCTTGCCTGTGTTCCACTAATACAAAGATGTTCATCTATATTAACCCCCTTGCACGTAAGACCTCAGCAATTTTTGTAGCATCATCTAGAATGACAACTTGCTTCGTAGGTTTTGGAATGGATAACTCCTCGATTTGAAGCCAAGATCCAGAAATCCCGACTTCTTCAGGAGTTAATTCTAATTCATTTAAGCTGATGACTTGCAATTCTTTCTTTTTAGCTTTGCGTATGCCCATAATAGAAACATATCTTGGTTCATTGATTCCAGTTTGAATAGTAAGTAATGCAGGTAATTGAAGTTCTAGAACCTCTTCTAAACCACCCTCAAGTTCTCGATTAACCTCTATTAGTTTATCCTTTATTTCTATCTTCTTAACTAGGCTCGCATGTGGAATTTCCAAAAATTCTGAGAGAATTCCTCCCACCTGGCCATATCCTTCATCATTAGTTTGTAAGCCAGTAAATACCAAATCGAATGGCAAATCCTTAATTGCATTGTAAAGAATTTTTGCGATAGCATAGGCATCGGAACCTTCAAATGCATCATCATGAACTCTGATTGCTTTATCGGCGCCTTTAGCTAGGCATCTCCGTAAAGTGGCTTCTGCATTATCATCACCAATTGTTATCGCGGTGACGGATCCAGTTCCAAGTCTTTCTTTTATCAGTATTGCCTCTTCAATTGCGTATTCGTCCCATTCGTTAATTTCGAATGGTAAATCTCCGGTTTTTATTTTTTTACCGCTTTCATCGATTAAGATTTCAGCACCCGCTACATCGGGAACATGTTTTACACAAACAATTATGTCCAACTGTTAACCTCCAAAATGAAGTGATCAAAATAAAATTTGCAGTGAGTAAGAGAAAGTTGACAATTTAAAAATGTTTTAGATCTTAAAAAAAAACAGAGAAAATAATAATCAACCAAATAGTCAAACCACTTTTTCGATTTTAATACCATCTAAGAGTTGTACACGGATTTCTTCTGGAATCGGACCAAGTTCACTGATCATTTTTGCCTGAATTTCAAAGATATTAGCTATTTTCTTGTATGCAGGGAGTTCCACAGTGCTATAATATATCCTTGAACCTTCGATATCCAGATCTTCCATCAGATCAATGATTTCTTCAATCCTCTTCTTTGTGAACTTCTCTCTAGTGGCATCTCCTTCGATAACAACGATTCCATCCGCCCCAAGTCTAAAAGCATAACTAATGTGTTGTTTACTGAGAAGTGCAGTCGAGGGGACACGAATAGCCCTAATTTCAAAGGGGTAATTCTGTCTATCCTGTCCTACAAAATCCAGCCCTGTGTAACCAATGGTCTTGTCGACAAAAGCGATTATCCTTATTTCGTCAAGTTCTTTATCTTGAAGTAATCCTCGAAGTTGGGAGATAATCTGCTTTTCGGTGAAATTCTTAAAATCGATTGCAGCCTCTGGGCACTCTGGAACACAAGCACCGCATTCTATACACAAAAGAGGGTCAACTTTTGCCTTCTCTTCAATCATTTTTATTGCGCTGGAAGGGCAGATTTCTAAACAGATTTCGCATCCAGTACACTTAGTAATATCGACGACAGCTTTTTCGGGCGACGTTATAATATATCCTTTAGATAAAAATGAGGAGACGCGTGCCGCTGAACCTAAAGCATCAGATACCGTATCTCTAACATCTTTTGGACCTATCGCACAACCGCATGTGAATATGCCAGTTTGAAGTGAATCAACGGGATTGAGTTTGACGTGCCTCTCTTGAATAAATTCATCTCCGCCTAATGGTATTTTCATCATGTCTGATAACTTGTCGAGTCCTTTAGATGGAACCATTGGTGTTGCCAAAGCTACTAAATCAAACGGTTCTTCAATTACGTTTTGAGTAAGCGTATCTTCTGCTCTGATCATAACCTTGCCATTTTTTCTCTGCCAGACTTCAGAAACTTTACCTCTAATAAATCTGACACCTTCTTCTTCTGATCTCCAATAAAGTTCTTCATACCCTCGCCCAGTGGCTCGAATGTCGGTATAAAAAACCCATACATCAATTCCTTCATAATATTCTTTCAAGAGGGTTGCTTGTTTGATGGAATACATACAACATATACGACTACAGTATGGAATGTAACGATTTTTATCTCTTGAGCCTGCACATAAAAGAATAGCAATCTTTTTTGCTGTTTTTCCATCACTAAGTCGCTTCACATGACCTTTTGTAGGCCCAAAGAGTGATGTAAGGCGCTCTAGTTGTAGCATTGTTATTACATCGGGATAGGTTCCATATCCATATTCTTCGATTTTCCGTGCATCATATGTTTCGTATCCCGTAGCAACAACTATACTACCTACTCTAAGCTCTAAGAGTTGCCCTTTATCATCTAAGTTTATGGCGTTTGCAGGGCATATTTTTTCACAAATTCGACAGATCCCATATTTATGATAAAGACAATGACTTTCGTCTATTGTATATACCTGTGGTACTGCCTGAAGAAAGGGGATATAGGCAGCACTTCGTTTAGATAATAATTCTTCTTCAAATTCATTGATGCATTTTACAGGGCAGCCAACGGCACAATCACCACAACTGGTACATTTTTCTAGATCTACACCACGAGGCTTAACAAAAATTTTAGCATCGTAATTGCCTGGTCGCCCTCCAATTTCTTGAACTTCCGAATAAGTCAAAAGCGTGACATTTTCGTTTCGTTCGACTTCGGCCATTCGTGGGGTAAGAATACATTGAGCACAATCAAGGGTTGGAAAAACCTTAGTCAGCTTTGCCATGTTGCCGCCAATGCTGGGTTGTCTCTCTACTAAATAGACTTTGAAGCCTATATTCCCTAGTTCTAATGCTGCCATCATGCCAGCGATTCCACCACCGATAACTAGGACATTATTTGATGTTGGTTCTGTTATAACTTCCAAGGGTTCAAGTTCTAGACTTCTTTCGTAGCCCCCTCTTAGTAAGCTTATAGCTTTTTGTGTTGCTTTCTTACTCATTTGTGGCCCATGAACCCATGAACATTGTTCTCTGATATTTACAAATTCCAACAAATAAGGATTTAATCCAGCGCGTTCTAGCATACTTTGAAAAGTTATCAAGTGCAATCGTGGACTGCAAGACGCAATAATTACTTTGTTTAGTTTCATTTCTTTTATAGTGTCAGTTATCAACTCTTGAGAAGGTTTTGAACAGGTAAATGGATTAGTTTGTGAAGCTAAAACATATTTCCAAGTGCTGGCGACTTTACTTACTTCTTCTACATCAACAACATTCGAAATATTTCCTCCACATTGACAGACGAAAATTCCAATTCTGTGTTCAGCAGTATCTACACTTTCGGAGGAGGCATCCAACATTATTCACCAAGTATTCACTAAATGGTTCTAACAACAGACGTCAAAAAGGTATGAAATTGGCTCTTAATTGTTTTGAGCCATATTATTAGAGTTGTTATTTTGAGGCATAACATAATCAAATCTTTTAACTTTTTGGTTTAAAAATAATTAAACATCCGAAATCTCTGAATAAAGTTTTCAAAAAAGTAAGAAATATATATCAGATAAATTGAACTAAAAGGAAGTTTGCGGAAATTTAAATGGAATTATTATCCTACTAGGGATGTGAAATTTGTAAATGACAAAAGTCTTAGGGATGATGGGTGATTTTGCGGTTGCAGAAGCAGCAAAATTATGTAATCCTGACGTAGTTGCGGCTTTTCCTATTACACCTCAAACAATTATTGTCGAGCGTCTATCAGAGTTTGTTGCAGACGGAGAACTCGACTGTGAATATATAACCGTTGAATCAGAACATTCTGCTATGTCTGCATGTTATGGAGCCTCTTCAACGGGTGCAAGAGTATATACTGCTACAGCATCTCAAGGAGTAGCGCTAATGTGTGAAATTTTGTACTTGGTAGCATCAGCCAGATTTCCAGTCGTAATGACAGTCGTAAATCGTGCACTTTCTGGACCAATTAGCATCTGGTGTGACCATAATGATGCAATGTTAGCGCGGGACTCTGGATGGATTCAATGGTTTGTTGAAGATTGTCAAGAGGCTTACGATAGCACAATTCAAGCGTTTAAAGTCGGGGAGGATAGACGAGTTTCTCTGCCAGTAATGGTATGCTTGGATGGGTTCATTTTAAGCCATTCTATTGAGCCTGTAGCAATCATTGAGCCTACTGACAAGAAAACGATCGATGGATTTCTACCAAGACGTGATCCACTTTACAGGCTTGATGTTGATGCTCCGATCGCAGTCGGCACGTGTGCGTTTCCTGAGTACTATATGGATATTAAAAAAGCTCAAAACGAAGCAATGCGCAATGCAAAAAACGTTATGAAAGATGTAGTAGAAGAATTTGGTGATAGATGGGGACGTTATTATCCAATTGTTGAATCTTATCACATGGATGACGCTGAAGTAGCTCTTGTGACGATGGGCTCACTTACCGGGACTGCTAAAGCAACTGTAGATGAAATGCGAGAAGAAGGAGAGAGGGTAGGACTTGTAAAATTACGTTGTTTTAGACCATTTCCTATTGAAGAAATGCGTATTGCACTAAGAGAAGTTCAGGCGTGTGGTGTTGTAGATAGGGCGGTCTCTTTCGGGAGCTATGGGCCCGCATTTAGCGAAACTTCAAGTACAATGAATACCGGAAGAGAAGGTCCTCTTTTCAGGAATTTCATAGCAGGTCTTGGTGGTAGAGATGTCACAATTGCTGATTTCAAGAAAATGTATGAGATACTGTATGATGACTTGAAGAAAGGAGTAGTTGAACAGCCAATTACGTGGTATGGTATTAGGAAAGAGGTGTGAGTAAAATGACATCAGATTATCCAACAAAACTTTCAGATTTACCAAAAGAAGAACGATTTAATTCTGGACATAGGCTTTGTACAGGTTGTGGTGCAGGAACAATTGCACGACTTATGACAAAGGCAGTTGATAAACCCTTAATCGTAGTGAATGCTACAGGATGCCTTGAAGTATCCGGCACAATTTTCCCACATAATGCGTGGAGTGTCCCGTGGATACACAATGCATTTGAAAATGCAGCAGCTACAGCTTCAGGCGTACGTGCAGGTCTTGACGTATTAATGAGAAAGGGTGAGATACCAAAACGCGATATTGAAGTTGTTACTATAGGCGGTGATGGCGGGACTTATGATATTGGTTTACAATCAATAAGTGGAGCTATAGATCGCGGTGAAGACTTTGCTTACATTTGTTATGACAATGAGGCATATATGAACACAGGTATTCAAAGAAGTGGGGCAACCATGCACGCAGCATGGACGACAACTTCACCAGTTGGAAAAGTCCAGCAAGGTAAGAAAAGATCTAAGAAGCCTTTAATTCGTATTATTGCTGCACACGGATTAGAATACGCTGCAACTGCCAGTGTCGCATATCCTTTAGATTTTGTACGAAAAGTAAAACGAGCAGTAGATATCAAGGGTCCTGCCTTTGTGCATTGTATTCAACCCTGCACCAGAGGCTGGAGATTTGATACTAGCATGAGCATTCAAGTGGCTCGCCTGGCAGTCGAATCACGATTCTTTCCTTTGTATGAAATTGAGTGGGGACACAAATTTACTATAAATCATCCAGACAAAAAAGCATCTAAAATCCCTATTGAAGAATATCTTAAGTATCAAGGACGACTCAGACACCTATTCAAGCCAGAAAAAAATGAAGTAATCATTAATGTCATTCAAGAATACGTCGATAAAGAATGGAACAGACTCCTCGAACTATGCAAACACTCAGAAATGTAGACTGCAGATCACCTTTCTTTTTCTTAAAGAAATTTAAAAAAAATGGTGAGAGAAATAATTGGCTACATTGCTTTTTCTACAATTTCAGCAATGTCTCTAACCTCTATTTCATAATCCTTGCTCTTCATAGCACTGTCAAGCATTTGCAGGCAAATAGGACATGCAACAGCTAAATAATCCACGTCTTTTTCTTTAGCTTCATCAGAACGCGTCATATCCATGTTGATTTTAGGGAGATCTAGCCAGAGTCCAGTGCCTCCACCACCACAACAATGCGCATTCTCTCTTGTAAAATACATTTCAACGAAATCTAGTTTTGGTATGCTCTGCAATATTTTTCGTGGAGCATCATATATTTCACTTCGTCGCCCCAAATAACAAGGATCGTGGTATGTGACTCTTTGATCAAATTCGTTATTAAATTCTATTTTGCCACTATCAATCATTTCCCAGAGTACTTCTGTATAATGCTTGACTTCGATGCCATCAATATCATAGTAATATTCTCTGAAAGTATCGTAATCATGTGGAGAGAGACAAATTATTTTTTTAATTCCATATTTCTCGAAAGTCTCTATTAGCGAATCATACATTTCAAAAAATAGGCCTTCTTCACCCATCATTCTTGGAAAAGCACCGCTATCCATTTCTTCGCTACCTAGTATGCCGAAATTTAGGTTTGCTTTTTTGAAAACGCTAACTAATGCTTCTGCAGCTCTGGCAGCTCTATCGTCGTATGGAACCGTTGATCCTACATAGAGTATAGTCTCTGAACCATCTATTTTCATGCCAAGGTCATCTACCCATTTGTCTTTTTGCGCCTTTGGACCACCATAAGGGTTTCCATGCTTTACAATATTATTGAGAGCATCTCGAATCTCGGGAGGAATCGTTCCTTCTTCTGCTTTCATGGATCTCAGAATTTCTGATACAGTTGCACCACTTACTCTTGTTTTTCTTGAACCGTCACGGACTATTTTAATTGG
This sequence comes from Candidatus Borrarchaeum sp., assembly GCF_019058535.1. Classification (NCBI taxonomy): domain Archaea; kingdom Promethearchaeati; phylum Candidatus Borrarchaeota; class Candidatus Borrarchaeia; order Candidatus Borrarchaeales; family Candidatus Borrarchaeaceae; genus Candidatus Borrarchaeum; species Candidatus Borrarchaeum sp. The sequence continues at coordinate 4,205 of NZ_JAHPYX010000265.1, read as the reverse complement.
AGTATTTTGTGAACAAATCCAGTCACACCATCTACACCCAGTACAAGCATAGACGATATCATCCGACAACTCAGAGAGGTCAATTTCATCCCAAGCAATACCCAACGCAACTTGAGAGATTCCTCTTGCCGAAACAGCCTCATTTTTCAATTCTCTATAGGCTGGACAACTTTCAATGCATAATCCACAATAGCAACAAATACAAGTCCATAGTTGTGGCTCTTGGTCCTGTAAAGTTAAGGGTTCATCCATTTCTTCGCTCATTAAGATCACCATCTATCATCTAAAATCGTACCTTAGGATTCATAATGTTCTTTGGGTCAATAGTTTTTTTGATCATCTTCATGAACTCGTAGGTTTTCTCACCGACTTCTTTTCTTACAAGTTCAACTTCCATTTCTCTTGGTATAAAGCCATGAGTACCTGTTATTGATCCATCAAAACGCAATGCTAGTTCAGCATGACGTCTGAACCAGTCTTTGAATTCTTTACGCGTTTCATTGTCCCATTTATTCCAATTTGCAAGTAGTAGTATCCATATCTTGCTATAACCTACATCTCCAGGGACTGGTCCTGCTGGATTAAGGACTTTCATACTATCTGTCAGCGCGGGATAACTTTCACCGTCTTCTATCTCGCGGAGTAGTTTCAAGTATTCTTTATAATATTCTAAAAGCTTGGAATCAGGAATCATCGGGTCTAGAGGAATTATTCGATTAGCCATTCCTCCATTTACAATCCGGTCGCTCCATAATCCTCCCATTCCCATGTATTTCTCTATTGTCTCATGCATTCTTCCTATAATGTCTGTTGGGGGCATATCATCTCTCCAAAACCCATTGTGGTCTTCCATTATTCTTATTGCATGTTTTTCCATTTGTTCAACAACATCAGGCTCGCCTAGAATATGGTAATCCACCAACATTTCAACATCATCTGGGAAATCAATCTCAAGCATACCCTTTACAGCTTGACTCAAAAACCATCTATGATATACCTTTGATCTCCATAATAGACCAGCATTCAAAGGTTTTCTAAGATCTATATATGTCTTAAGCCCGTCTTCGTAGTCCTTAAACGCTCTAATTCCATAGTGATAGCTAGGAGGCATATCAATAAAGCGTTCAGTTACTTTTGTAACAACCCCCAGAGTTCCCCTTGATCCAATGAAGAGGTCCATCATATTAAGCCCTACAACTGATTTTGTAGGTGCACTAGTTCCTCTACCAAGCCAGACAGCCTCTCCATTGGGTAAAACGACTTCTAATCCCTTAATATGATATCCTGCGCTTCCCCATCGATTTTCGAACTTATTATAGCCATTAAGAGCGGCACGAGCCCCTAAAGTGGCTGCTTTATTCATTGTTGGAAAGTCTACACACATGAAGCCTCTTTCTTCTAGGTATCTGTGAAAGTCAACAACACGCACTCCTGCTTCAGCAGTAATTCGATAACTCCCTTCGTCGATTTCAAGGATTTTATCCATTGTAGCAGTATCGATCACAATGCAATCACGTATCGCTTCTGCCCCATATGTGCATGTTCGTCCACCTTGAGGTACGATCGGAACCTCATACTTATCTGCAAGTTTAACGATCGTTTGAACGTCTTCCGTGGATGTTGGTCTCACTATTGCTGCTGGTGTGAAATCATCTAAACTTTCGTGTAGAAGCGCCTCAGGACCGTGAGTAATTCTATAAACAAGTCTTGTAGGCTTATCAATTGATAATTTATCTTCTCCTAGGCTAGTTGAAAGTTCACCAATCATATCTTGAACTGCCTGCATCAATTTTGTATTGATCGTAGCTTGCACCATTTTTACACCCAAGAAATCTATTAAAGGAGTAGTTCTTATAAAAAAGTGTGTTTTTATGCATTATTGCATAAATGGATATCATTTTTATGCGGTGTTGAATATACAGGTTTCAAATTGTCGTTGAAGGAGGAATTTGGATGGGACAGTTAGAAGGAAAGACTATTGGAATTTTAGCAGAGGATTTATACGAAGATCTTGAATTATGGTATCCTGTACATAGATTAAGAGAAGAAGGTGCAAAGATTATACTTATAGGAACTGGATTGAAAGAAAATTATGTCGGGAAACATGGACTTCCAGTTAAAGTTGACACTGATATCAACAAGATTTCTTCTGATGAGCTTGATGCATTGGTTATTCCTGGAGGTTACGCTCCAGATCGCTTTAGACGCTATCCTAAGATGATTAAACTAGTTCAAGAGGTTTATAAAAAAGGACCTGTCGCAGCAATTTGCCATGGTCCTTGGTTGTTGATATCAGCAAATCTTTTAGAAGATCGTAAGGCGACATGTTTTTATGCAATAAAGGATGATCTGGTAAATGCTGGAGCGACTTATCTTGATCAAGAAGTTGTTAGAGATGGAAACATAATCACTTCTCGCACACCAGATGACCTCCCTGCCTTCTGTAAAGAAATCATAAAAACTCTTTCGGATATTTGACTCAAGAACGAGAAAATGTCGCTGAACAACTAAGACCTAATGAGGGATATTATGAAGATCTTGGCATTAATTGGCAGTCCCAGAAAAGAGGGTAATACAGACATACTAGTTGAAGAGATTTTGAAGGGCAGTGAAAAAAAAGGTCATAAGAACGAAAAATTGTATCTGTACGAATATGATATAGCACCTTGTATTGATTGCCGTGCTTGTAAAAAAGCTGATTACGTCTGCCCCCTATATGATGGAATGCAAGAGATTTATCCAAAAATGGAAGAGGCAGATTTAATCATATTTGGGACTCCACTCTACTGGTATGGACCAACTGGAAAGATGAAACTTCTAATTGATAGAATGAGACCTTTTGTTGCAAACAGAAAACTAGAAGGTAAGAAATTCGTTCTTGTAACTCCCTCGGAAGAAGGTGCGGATGCCTGTAGACCTATAGTTGATATGTTTAACATGTCATTCGATTATTTGAAAATGAGATTTATTGGAACACTCTTAGCAAAAGCGTATGAAAAAGGAGAAATTAAAGAGAATCAAGAAGCAATGAAAAAGGCATATGAATTTGGACTTTCATTCTAACAAGAGACGATGCACTTATCTTCCCTAATAGCTCTGTATATGTACTTATTTTTCAATTCTTTTCACGGTTCCGCCTCAAGGAAGCACCAATCCTTCAGGGTGGGGAGGAATTGAGGCACTGTTTCAGTTATAGCAGGGTCTCTCTGCCTTTAAATAATGTTACGCTCATAATATTCTCTCATGAAAGTGGTGGTGACCGCCAAAGTTAAACTGGCTGAGGGTTCTGAAGTCCTGAATGACACCATGCGGGTCTATGCGCAGGCGGTCCAATTTTGCATTGAAGTCGCCTGGCAACATCAGATTACCTCTAAGGCAGCATTGCAACCACGCTGTTAATATGAGGTGAAAGCGCGTTTCGGTCTACAGGCGCAACTGGTGATCAATGCCATTACTCAGGCGGTTGAAATGGTCAAACGGGCGCGATCCAAACCAGAAGTCTCCCCAGAACTGGCGATCAGGTATAATTTCCCGCGCTGTGCCTCTGTATCCAAAGACTGGACGTGTCTCTCGTTGTCAACTCTTAAGGGGCGTGTCAGATTCCAAGTAGTGATTCCGGAAGTATTTGAGCCCTATCTGGCCTGGAAACTGGGCGAGAGCACCCTGATCAAGGACTACAAAGGGCGGTTTTTCTTCTGCTTTACCTTTTCCAAAGAGACCACCCTCCAGCCAACAGCTACCAACCACTGCAAAATACTGGGTGTCGATTTAGGAGTCAATACGCTGGCAGTAACCAGTGACGCCGAGTTCTTCGGTAGTGTCAAACAGCAACGGATCCGCTGGGAGCGCTTGGTGGCGGAACTCCAGTCTAAAGGCACACGTGCCGCGAAACGCAAACTACAACGCGTGAGTGGCGCGTGGAAACGGTTTATGACCTGGGTCAACCACAACATCTCCAAGCGAATTGTGGAGAAACTGTCCGAAGGCGACGTGCTGGTGATGGAGGAACTGACCTACATCAGGAAGACAGCTAAATATAACAGGTGGGTACATAAATGGGCCTTCTGGGAACTGCAACGCTTTTTGGAGTACAAAGCGACCCTGAAAGGCGTCAGGGTAGTCTATGTTCGCCCCCACTATACCAGTAAGGAATGCAATCGTTGTCATAGCCGGAACACCTCCCGCCATCGTGGCTTCTTTGTATG